>JAWWAM010000047.1:0-11657 GCA_033721715.1 Marinobacter sp. | reverse complement strand
GATTATGAACTGTGGATCGTGCCTGAAAACGGCCAGCCTGTGTCACTGGGGGTCATGCCAGTGGGTAAGACCTATCAGGTGACCCTCGACGACGAGACTCGGGCACTGCTCAGCAGCAGCCGCACCCTGGCCATCAGCCTGGAACCGGTGGGAGGCTCGCCAACCGGGGCGCCCACCGGCCCGATCCTGCACGTAGCGAGATTGTATGAGCTCTGATCCGCGGAAGACGGGTCAGCTACTGGACAGCAGCGTAATGCACAGCTGGGCGTTCTGCACGAAGTGGCCGAACGCGGTCAGCTGGTCATCAGACGGCACGTAGTCTGCGGCCGCATTGTCAGCATAGAACAGCCCCACGAGCCGCCCTTTGGCCTTTAGCGGGCCAACCAACGCCGGCACGTTGCCCAGCCAGCGGTCATAGGGAACGGCTTCTGTGCCTGACTTGGGCTGATAGACGTAACAACTGGCATGGGGTAGCAGTGCGCCCAGCGGGCCGGTGCCGTCTTTGCGCACGGTGAAATTCTCTTTCCAGCTCTCGGTACCCTTGCCCCCGAGTTTACGGGGAATCAACTCCAGCCCGCTGCGGTCACTCATCAATAAGACCACCCGCTGCATTCCCACTGCCCGGTGTATGCCTTCGATCACCAGCTGACACACTTCATTGATATCCGGTTTGTCGGTCAGACTGTGAGTCAGGTCCCGTAGAATCTGCAATTGCAGAACGGGGTCCACCTCTGGCGCATGCGCTGCCTTGCTCCCGCCATCCGTCTGGCTGCCGGGCATCAGCGCCGTGACCTGGGGAATGCCCAGGGATACGGCTACCCTTGCTGCTTCACCGGCATTGACCTTGAGCTGATCCCGTATGACGGCGGGGTTCTCACCGATGTCCTTACCCAGTGCTTCCGCTATCTCTTCCATCGCCGCGCCACGCCAGCCGTTCTCGGACAGCTTTGCCATCTCCACCGAATGGCGTACCAGGCTGGCGGCCTTGGAATTGGCCTGCCCCGGGGCCACGACTTCCTTGATGAAAGGGCCCAGGGACCAGGCTTCCACCAGTCCCCGGGTGATTTCTGTAAATGTTGTGTGCAGCACCGCTTTCTGGGCCTCCACCGGCGGTTCATCCGCGCGCAGTCTAGCCTCCAGCTCGTTGGCCTGCTCGGTCTCGCAGGACCAGAATGCCAGCTCGCCGATATTCATCAGCAGTGCGCCGATAAACACCTCCTCGAGCGCATGTTCGTTACGCTTGGGGAGCAGGCAGCGGGCCTGGACGGCAGCATGAATAGCGCGGGCCAGGCAGCGAAGCAGGTGGGGCCGGTCATTGCGGGCGAGCAGAGAGTCCACAATCAGTGAGGAGATCGCCATGGACTTCACCGCATCAAAACCGATCAGTGTGATGGCCCGGCTCACGGTGCTGACCTGGGTGCGGGTCTGGTTATAGAACACCGTGTTGGAAAGCCGCAGAACCTGGGAGGTGAGCTGGGCGTCGTTGAGAATGACGTTGGCCAGTTCGTTGACCGTGCTGTTGCTGCTGTCCGTGAGCTCGTCGATCCTGCGGAGCGTATTGGCCAATACGGGCAATTCAACTTTACTCAGATAGGTTACCCATGCCTGGGTGGAATTCATCCTTGAGGGCGTGGTCTCGTTTTTTGTAGTCAAAATATCGTGCGCCTCGGAGGGATATTTAAAGGTTCTTTTGAGGGGTAAGTTTAGTCCAGTAAGGCGGTGAATGTCAGGTGACGGATTGTGTAAGGGGATATACCAAGGACGTGGATTCGGGTTTGAAACCGGATTCGTTTATAATTGCGCGCTTTAACCCTGCACCCACCAGGCGCTGACAAGGCAAAGCTGTGATTGTATTTGACCAGGTACAGAAGTCCTACCAGGTAGGCGGGCGGGCGATCCCCGCACTGCACCCCACCAGTATGACCATCGAAACCGGCGAGGTTTTTGGCATCGTCGGCCATTCCGGCGCGGGTAAATCCACCCTTGTGCGGCTGATTAACTTGCTGGAACCTCCTACCGGCGGCCGCATCCTGATCGATGAGGAAAACATCACCGGCTATAACGCCAGTGAGTTGCGGGCCTTCCGCCGCAAAGTAGGCATGATTTTCCAGCATTTCAATCTGCTGTCGTCAAAAACCGTGGCGGACAACATCGCCTTCCCCATGAAACTGGCCGGTATCTATTCCCGCACCGAAATCCGTGAACGGGTGGAGGAGCTGTTAAAACGGGTTAGCCTGGTGGACCAGGCTAACAAATACCCCTCGCAGCTCTCCGGCGGACAGAAACAGCGGGTGGGCATTGCACGTGCGCTGGCCTGCCGGCCGACGATCCTGTTGTGCGACGAAGCCACCAGCGCCCTGGACCCGCAAACCACCCAGTCAGTGCTGAAGCTGCTGGCAGACATCAACCGCGAATTGGGCCTGACCATTGTGCTGATTACCCACGAGATGGACGTGGTTCGCCGTGTCTGCGACCGTGTGGCGGTGATGGATGCCGGCGAAGTGGTTGAAATGGGCGCGGTCAGCGATGTTTTCCTGCACCCGAAGCACCCCACGACCCGGGACTTCGTATTCGAGAGTGAGAATATTGACCGGGACGAAATGCAGCAGGATCTGCAACAGGCCAAAGGCCGCATCCTGCGCCTGACCTTCCGTGGCGAATCCACTTACACGCCACTGCTGGGTAGCGTGGCCCGTGAGTCAGGCGTGGATTTCAGCATCCTCTCCGGCCGCATCGACCATATCAAGGACACGCCCTACGGACAGCTAACGCTGTCACTGGTGGGTGGTGACCTTGACACTGCCATGCAGGCGCTGAAAGCTGCGGACGTTCATGTGGAGGTGCTGCGCTGATGGAAGTCCTGATGGAGAGTTTATTCAGTAACGTGGACTGGACGGAAATCGGCTGGGCCAGCTGGGACACCCTGGTTATGGTGGGTATGTCGCTGCTGTTCAGCGTGCTGATTGGTTTGCCGCTCGGTGTCCTGCTGTTCCTGTTTGGCAAACGGCAACTGCTGGAACAGCCGGTAGCTTACGCAGTGCTGTCCTTCGTGGTAAACGTACTGCGCTCGGTACCCTTTATTATCCTGTTGATCGTGATGATACCGTTCACTGTAATGCTGATCGGCACATCCCTCGGTGTCGCCGGTGCAATTCCTCCTTTGGTAGCCGGCGGTGCTCCGTTCTTCGCACGATTGGTAGAAACGTCGTTGCGGGAAGTCGACCGGGGCATCATCGAGGCTACACAGGCGATGGGTGCGACGGTAAAGCAGATTGTTTTTGGTGCCTTGCTGCCTGAGGCCTTACCGGGCATCATCGCCGGTATTACAGTGACCGCAATTACACTGGTTTCCTATGCCGCCATGTCAGGCGTTGTTGGCGGTGGAGGCCTGGGCGACCTGGCCATCCGCTTCGGTTATCAGCGATTCCAGACCGATGTAATGGTTATTACCGTGGCGCTGTTGGTTATTTTTGTGCAATTGCTCCAGATGGCCGGCGACCGTCTGGTGCTGTATTTCAGCCGAAAATAGCAACAGCTCGGCATAGGCATACGGTTGGAATCACCTTCCGAAAACGTGGAGCGCCAGGGATGGCGCGACCGAGCCCTACAGGGACGTATATACGGGCGTTTTTCGAAAGGTGATTCCAACCGTGTGCCGTACTCCCAAGCAGAAGAAATTATTCGCAGTTTCCAACAGGAGAACAGACTTATGAATCTCAAGAAAACCATAGTTGGGCTGGCTGCCGCAGCCACTTTCTCTGGCGTCGTATCCGCTGAAGAACTGTCGGTAGCCGCCACTCCGGTACCCCATGCCGAAATCCTGGAATTCGTGAAGCCCAAGCTGGCAGAGCAGGGTGTGGAACTGGACGTGAAGGTATTCACCGACTACGTTCAGCCCAACGTACAGGTAGACCAGAAGCGGATGGACGCGAATTTCTTCCAGCACCAGCCGTACCTGGATGAATTCAACGACGGCAAAGGCACCAGGCTGGTCAGCGTTACTGGCGTTCACGTTGAGCCGTTCGGCGCCTATTCCAGCCGGATTGATTCTCTTGACGATCTGAAGGATGGCGACACAGTTGCAATCCCTAATGATCCTACCAACGGCGGCCGTGCACTGTTGCTGCTGCAAAAAGCCGGACTGATTACACTGGAGGATGACAGCAAGATCACTGCCACACCTCGTGATATCGCCGAAAATCCCAAAAACCTTGAGTTCAAGGAGCTGGAAGCAGCGACCCTGCCTCGTATCCTGAACCAGGTAGACCTGGCGTTGATCAACACCAACTACGCACTGGAAGCGGGCCTGAACCCGACAGAGGATGCGTTGGTGATTGAAGGTGCAGAGTCTCCTTACGTAAACATTCTGGTGGCCCATGAGGACCGTGCTGACGAAGAGGCCATTCAAAAGCTGGCGGAAGCGCTGACGTCAGAAGACGTGAGGAGCTACATCGAGAAGAATTACGAAGGTGCCGTGGTTCCGGCATTCTGAAGCCAACCCGGAAACGAACCGAAAAAAGCCGGGCAAGTGCCCGGCTTTTCCGTTTTAGCTGATCAGGTTTTCAGTGCTCAGTCACCACTCCAGTTGGAGCGGGGATCCGGCGTCATCCGCAGGTAGGACTTCACTACCTTGTAGCCTTTCGGGAAGCGTTCCTTGATCTCATCCTCATCCTGCAGGGACGGCACGATAACCACGTCGCCGCCGGCTTCCCAGTTGCCCGGAGTCGCCACCTTGTGCTCGTCGGTCATCTGCAGTGAGTCGATTACCCTGAGAACTTCGTTGAAGTTACGGCCGGTGCTGGCCGGGTAGGTGATGATCAGGCGGATCTTTTTGTTGGGATCGATCACGAACAGCGAACGCACTGTCAGGCTGTCGTTGGCGTTGGGGTGGATCATGTCGTAAAGCTCGGACACTTTTTTGTCCTGGTCGGCAATGATCGGAAAATTCACCGCACAACCCTGGGTTTCGTTGATGTCCTTGATCCACTCCTTGTGAGAATCCACCGGGTCGACGCTCAGGGCGATGGCCTTGACGTTCCGCTTGGCGAACTGGTCCTTCAGCTTGGCGGTCAGCCCGAGCTCGGTGGTGCACACAGGTGTGAAATCGGCAGGGTGTGAGAACAATATGCCCCAGCTATCACCCAGCCAGTCGTGAAAACTGATCCTGCCTTCGCTGGAATCCTGCTCAAAATCCGGTGCGGTATCTCCCAGACGTAAACTCATGGTGTTTCCTCCTTTGGTGATACGAAAGCCCGGCAAGATAGAAACGCCGGCATAGTGATTCAGTCTATACGATAAACAATGGTGACGAGTGAGCGAAAAACCAAGTGCGGCTGATCTGCCTCATTCGTCACCATCGGCTCATTGATTCACACCAAGAGAACGCTCCTTTTCGAAATGCTCGCGGGTCAGTTTGAAGACCACGGGGCTGAGCAACAACAGTGCCACCAGGTTAGGCAGGGCCATCATGGCATTGAGGGTATCGGCAATCAGCCAGATCAGACCCAGGTTGATGGTTGCGCCAACCGGGATAGCGAGAATCCAGACCACACGGTAGGGCACAATGGCTTTTACACCGAAGAGGAACTCGATACAGCGCTCGCCGTAGAACGACCAGCCGATAATGGTCGTAAAGGCAAAGATCGCCAGGGAAATGGCGACAACGTAATTGCCGAATCCTGGCAGGCCGGATTCAAAGGCCAGTGAGGTCAGCGCGGCACCGGTCTCGCCAGACGTCCAGGCCCCGGAGCTGATGATGACCAGGCCGGTAATGCTGCACACGATAATGGTGTCGATAAAGGTTCCGAGCATGGCCACCATGCCCTGATTGATCGGGTTTTTGGTCTGAGCCGCGGCGTGAGCAATGGGGGCAGAGCCCAGGCCGGCCTCGTTGGAGAAAATACCCCGGGCCACGCCGAAGCGAATGGCGGCCCAGACAGCGGCACCTGCAAAGCCACCTTCGGCAGCTACCGGACTGAAGGCATGGGTGAAGACCATGGCGATGGCGCCTGGAAGCTCAGTGGCATTGATCGCCAGTACCACCAGGCCCACGAAGACATAGGCGATGGCCATGAAAGGTACCAGCGCACTTGCCACCTGCCCGATGCGCTTGATGCCGCCAATCAGTACCAGGCCCACCAGGGTCATCAGAATGAGCCCCGTTACCCAGTGGGGCAGGTTGAAGTTGGTTTGCAGAACATCGGCTACAGAATTGGCCTGCACGGTGTTGCCGATGCCAAAGGCCGCCACTGAGGCAAATATGGCGAACAGCACCCCCAGCCAGGCCCACTTCTTACCCAACCCGTTGCGGATGTAATACATTGGGCCGCCCACATGGGCACCACGTTCATCGACCTCCCGGAACCGCACTGCCAGTACCGCTTCCGAATATTTTGTGGCCATGCCTACCAGTGCTGTCAGCCACATCCAGAACAGGGCCCCCGGCCCGCCCAGAAATACCGCGGTGGCGACACCGGCAATATTACCGGTACCGACTGTCGCCGACAGAGCCGTCATCAGGGCCTGAAACGGTGGTATCTCACCGTCTGACTCGACACCGGTACGGCCTTTCCACATCAGGCGGAAACCGGCACCCAGTTTCAGCACCGGCATCAGCTTCAGGCCAATGCTCAGGAAAAGTCCGACACCGAGAATCATCACCAGCATGGGTGGACCCCATACCAGAGCGTTTATGCTGCTAAAAAAAGACTCTAAGGCTTCCATGGGAATCTCCCTGTTTCTGCCATGGTTGAAATGCTCCCGCCGCGAAGATGGATGGAGCAGGTCTGTGCTTCCCGATAAGGGTATAACCGATTGAGTTTAGACACTTATTTCAATCTGTAAATATTCGGCGGGCAGAATTCGTTATCCGGGGGTTTATACTTCCAGTTTTCGCCCGCATTGCCTATGGTTATAGAAGGAAATATCCGGAATGTGAATGGTCAGGGAGCCTGCCAATGCAATCGTTAAAAGTATCGGATGTCATGTGGAACCACATTGAGCCTGTTCGCTGTGGTACACCGTTAACCAAAGTGGTCAAAACGCTGCTCCATAATCACGTTACGGGGCTGCCGGTGGTGGATGATCACCGCAAGGTTATCGGTTTCATCTCCGAGCAGGACTGTATCCATGCCCTGCTGGTGAGCAATTATCATCATGAAGGCGATCCGTTGGTCGATGATGTGATGTTCCGCAACCCGGTGACCATTTCACCAGAAATGTCTGTGGTGGATCTGGCCCAGAACCTGGGCGCTGGAAAACCCAAGGTCTATCCGGTGGTTGACCATAACCGCCTGATTGGCATCGTAACCCGAACGGCTATCCTGTCGGAGCTGGCAAAAGCCGGTTTCGGCATTGATGTGCCCAAATACGCGTTGTAAAACTCCCATAAGCCCCCGAGGTGATCATGGAACTGCTCTCCACCAACGTCTGTTTTGACGGGGAACACCGTCGTTACCGGCATCATTCAGCAGCGCTGGACTGCGACATGGAGTTTGCGGTTTACCTGCCGCCCGCTGCCCTGGGCACTGACTCGCGCCAGGTGCCGGTACTTTACTGGCTGTCAGGGCTGACCTGTACCGACCAGAACTTCATGCAGAAGGCGGGAGCCATGAAGAAAGCTGCCCGTCTGGGTCTGGCCATCGTGTGTCCGGATACCAGTCCCCGCGGCCTGAACCTGCCTGGCGAGCACGACAGTTATGATTTCGGCAGCGGTGCCGGGTTCTATGTCAACGCCACCCGAGAGCCCTGGGCGGCCCATTACCGCATGTACGATTATGTGGTCAAGGAACTGCCGCAGTTGGTGGAAGGCCATCTGCCGGTGACCAGAGACCGCAGCGTCAGCGGCCATTCCATGGGCGGGCACGGAGCCCTTATCGCGGCCTTGAAAAATCCCGGGCTGTACAAGTCGGTTTCTGCCTTTGCTCCCATTGCCAATCCCAGCGAATGCCCCTGGGGGCAGAAAGCCTTCAGCGGGTATCTGGGTGAGGACAGGAAAGCATGGGAAGAATGGGACGCCGCCATGCTGATCCTCACGGCGAGAGAGCGCTTACCGCTGCTGGTAGACCAGGGTACGGCCGATGAATTCCTCGATAGCCAGCTGAATCCGGATGCGCTGGCAGATGCCTGTGAAAAAATGCACCACCACATCAACCTGCGGATGCACAGGGGGTACGATCACAGTTACTTCTTCATTGCCTCGTTTATCGACGATCATCTGGACCATCATGCCGATGCCCTCGGGCTGAAGTAGCGGGGGGTCAGCGGAAGCCCCACAGAAGCCCGAAGTCCATGGAGGGCATCACTTCCGGCTGCTCTACGTCCCTGACGTTGAATTCCAGCAGGCTGCAGTCCCGCTCGAACGAGCCGCTGTAACGGTTGCCCCGTGGCCCGATGATGGCTTTGGCGAAGGGCCCCCGGTGCCGGTGGGGACGGCGCACAATGACTGCTATCTCGTTATTGGCCAGCCGTACCAGGGTGCCTGGCGGATATTCTGTAAGTACAGCCAGAAGGGCGCGGGGGATGGCCGGGCGAAACTTGCCGTTGGCCAGTGAGCTGGTCAGTTTACGGGCCTCCACAACATTCATTCGTTCGCGATAGGCCCGGCGGGTAATCATCGCGACATAACGTTCCGCCAATGCGAGAATTTCTGCCTCACCCCGGATATCAGTGCCGCTAAGCCCTTGCGGATACCCCGAGCCGTCTGCCTGCTCATGATGCTGGGCGATGATTTTCAGCAGTATGGGGCTGGTTATCTCGGCGTCTCTCAGTGCCTGGACGCTGCGTTCGGGGTGCTTGCGAATAACTGCGCGCTGGTCATCACTCAGCAGCCGGTTCGACGCATTCAGTTTATCGGCCACCGGTACCAGTGCCAGATTTGCCGTCAGCGCTGCACTGATCAGCACGGCAGTCCGCTTGTCGTCAAGGCCGAAGCGGCGTGCAGTGAACTGGCAAAGCACGGCGTAGAACAGAATCTGCTCATGAATGGTGGGCTCGATGGAATACAGGTGCACAAGCGCCAGGCTGGCTTCCGGCGACTCCTGGCACATCTGGTCGATCATTCGAGACAGGCCTAGCACCCGCTTGAGGGCGCTTTCTTCCCGCCTGGTGATGGCGTTAAGAGTGGATTCCAGTGTTTGCAGCAACAGCGGGTATTCCGCAAAGGGGTTGAGGACCCGGGTATCCTCCAGAATCTCATCCTGCGGGCGCTCAATTTTACGGGGCTGGAAAAGGCCGCGTTCAAACAGCTGCTCAAGCTGAATGTCATTCTGAATGACGTAACCCTGGCGCAAGAGCACATTGCCATCGGCGTCGAAGACCGTCCAGGGTAAAGGCTTTCCAATGGTCAATGCGCCGGGTGCGATACGGACAAGATTCGGCACTCTGTCGCTTCCTGATGCTTATAATAGTGATGCTTAAGTCTACCTCTGAATCCATGTTCAACTCCAGAAAGAGCGTGTCAACTCTTCCGTTTCCTCATCCCGTTGTGGCCCGGTAATAGAGAAACGCCTGCTGGATATGTTCCCGTATCTGCTTGTCGTCCCAGGGTTTGGTCAGGAACTTGTAGATGGCGCCTTCGTTGATGGCGTCGGTTACCGACTTCAGGTCGGTATAACCTGACAGCACAATCCGGACGGTTTCGGGATGAATGGCTTTAACCTCGCTGAGAAAGTCGGTGCCGGACATCTCCGGCATGCGCTGGTCCGATACAATCACCTGCACCTGATTGGCCGCCAGCAAGCTGAACGCCTCTTTTACGCTGGTGGTGGCCAGTATGCGATAGCCGTCGCGACGGAGTAAGCGGGTCAGCGCCCGCAATATGTTCTCTTCGTCGTCCAGCAGGAGCAGCGTCCGTTCCTGTTCACTGACGTCACCGGTACCGGAGGCCGAAGTGTTCCCCTGGGCCTGGTCATTCAGAAATGCCAGCAGATCCTCAAACGGCATGGGCCTGGCAAAAGCGAACCCCTGCAGGAGATCGCAATGGTTTTTTCGCAGGTAGTTTGCGTGCGCTTCGGTTTCCACACCTTCGGCCACCACTTCCAGGCCCAGGTGGTGGGCCATGGAGATGACACCCTGGGTGATGGCCGCATCGCTGCGGTTTTCGATGACATCCTTGATAAAGGACCGGTCTATCTTGATCTTGTTGGCCGGCAGCAACTTGATGTAACTGAGGCTGGAAAAACCAGTGCCGAAATCATCAATGGCGATGTGCACCCCGAGCTCACGAATGCCGTGGAGAGTGTTGATCACAAGGTCTGTGTCCAGGAGTATGGCGGATTCCACCACCTCCAGTTCGAGACTTTCCGGAGGAAGACCTGAAGCCTTCAGAGCGTTGGTGATGGTATGGGTAAAGCCTTCTTTACGCAGCTGAATCGGCGATACATTGACCGATATCGAACAATGTCGGAACCCTCTGGAGTGCAGGTGCACCATATCGCGACAGGCCTTGCGCAGAACCCATTCCCCCAGCGCGACGATCTGCCCGGTTTCTTCCGCCAGAGGGATAAAATCGCCGGGGGAGATCAGACCCCGGGTCGGGTGTTGCCATCGGACCAGCGCCTCCACGTTGCGGGTGTGGCCAGTGCGGGCGTCAATCAGTGGCTGGTAATAGACCGACAGTTGCTCCTGGTCGATGGCGTCCTGAAGTTCATTGCGCAGGGCCACACGGTAGCTGGCTTCTTCATTGAATTCCCGGGAATACCATTGGTAAGTGTTGCGCCCCTGTTGCTTGGCGCGGTACATGGCCAGGTCGGCCTGTTGGAGCAGAGCCATGGGCTTTTCGATACTGCCGTCAGTGGTTGAGATACCCACGCTGGCGGTCAGGTGAATGGTTTCGCCATCGAGGTGATAGGGGCAGGCGATTTCGTGGATGGCCGTCTCCACGACAATCACGGCGTCCTCAGCCTGCGCCAGGTCCGGTAGCAATATGATGAACTCATCGCCGCTTATCCTGGCCACTGTATCACCGGAGCGGACCAGCGTACTCAGGCGTCGGCCCACTTCGATCAGCAACTGGTCACCCAGGCGATGTCCGAGCGAGTCGTTGATCAGTTTGAAGCCATCCAGGTCGATAAATAACAGGGCAATGGTGCGGCCGTAGCGACGGGACAGCTGGCACGCCTGACTCAACCGGTCTTCCAGCAGGGTGCGGTTTGGTAGTCCGGTAAGAACATCGTGGCTGATATTGAAGGCCAGTTGGTACTCGGCAGATTTGCGCTCCGAGATGTCGTTCTGAACACCGATATAATGGGTGATCTCCCCCTGCTCGTCGCGCATCGGAGAGATGTAAAGGTCATTCCAGAAGGGAGTGCCATCCTTGCGGTAGTTTCTCAGTACCACTGATATATCAGTGCCCTTTTTCAGTCCGCGTCTTATGTCCGCGAGCCCCTGCTCATTGCTCAGGTCAAAATCGTTACCCTGCAGAAAACGACAGTTCCTGCCAAGGGCCTCTTCAGAGCTGTAACCGGTGATCTTCTCAAAGGCTTTGTTGGTGTAGATGATGGGTAAATCACCGTGCTGAGCATCGGTGATTACAATACCGTTCGAGCTGGATTCGATACTGCGCTTGAATAGCCTGAGCTGACGGCTGTTGTCCAGCTGAGAGGTCACATCCGTGATCATCAGCACCTGCAGAGGTCGGTGGTTGATGGTCATGCTGG
>JAWWAM010000046.1:0-11705 GCA_033721715.1 Marinobacter sp. | reverse complement strand
GCCATGAGCTTGTATGTGTCCCCCTGGGGTATGAAACAGGTAGAAGCAATCTTCAATGAGCAGCGCCAGGCAACAGAGTTTGAAATGCTCGCCCCCGGCCGTTTCCAGTCGCTGTCATCCGGTGGGCGTGTTACTTACACCGAAGGGTTGAGTGACGATAAGCGACGGCTTGAGGGGGTTTTCATTGCCGAGTACCAACAGAACGGTGAAGGTTTGTCGATTGTTACCGCCCGGGAAGGTTCCCAGCTGGTGGATGATGAGACCGGCAGCCGGTTTCTGATTCTCGAGGACGGGGCCCGCTTCGAGGGTGTGCCCGGCCGCCTTGATTACGATGTGACCGGCTTTGACGCCTACGGCCTGAAGATTCGCAGCGGCAATGCTCGGGAAAAAGAGCTCGACGAGGGACTGAGTACCCTCGATCTCATGGCCTCCGACAACCCGGAGCACCGTGCCATGCTGCACTGGCGGTTCACCCTGCCGCTGATTGTGCCAATTGTAACCTTGCTGGCCGTGCGGCTCAGCCGCGTCAATCCACGCCAGGGGCGGTTTTTTCATCTGCTTCCTGCGATGCTGGTTTACATCACCTACCTTGGCCTGCTTATTGTCGCTCGTGACGCCCTTGAAAACGGGAAGGTTCCGGAGTGGGTCGGCCTGCTCTGGGTGCACGCCATCTTCCTGCTGCTCGGGCTATGGCTGCAATTTGGCCCCGCCTGGCTCTATCGGCGACGCCTGATACGGGAGGGTCACGCCCGTGCGTAAGATCGACCGTTATGTGATGAGTACGGTAGGCGGCGCCATGTTCCTGGTAATGCTGGTGGTGCTGTCCCTGGACCTGATTTTCGCGTTTATCGCCGAGCTGGACGACGCCGAGAACGATTACCAGATGCTGCAGGCCCTGTGGTTTGTATTCATGACGCTCCCCCGCCGAATCTATGACTATTTGCCCCTTGGCGCATTCATGGGATGCCTGGTGGGGCTCGGCGCCATGGCGAGCTCTTCTGAACTGACGGTTATTCGCGCCGCCGGCGTCTCGCTGAAACGTATTGTGTGGTCGGCCATGAAGCCGGCACTGGTGATTGTCCTGATCGGAGTGCTGATCGGTGAATACGTGGCGCCCCCGGCGGAACGGATGGCCCAGAGCCAGAAGGCCATGGCACAGGGGGCGGGCGAAAATGTGGCGTCGGCATCAGGCATCTGGCATCGGGAAGGCGAGGTCTTTATGCACCTTAATGCCGTCCAGCCGAATGGGACGCTGCATGGCATATCGCTGTTTCGTTTTGATGAAGAGCGCTGGCTGGTGTCTGTCACCTTCGCCGAACGCGGCATTTATCAGGGCGATCACTGGCTGTTGGAAAATGTCACCACCACCACTCTCAGTGAAGACAGGACCACACAGGAGAAGCAGCAGGCCCTGCGCTGGGAAACCGGCTTGTCTCCGGATGTGCTCAGTGTGCTGATCGTGAAACCGGAGGACCTGTCCATCTCCGGCCTTTATACCTATGCCCGCTATCTGGGTGAGCAGGGGTTGAACGCCGCGAACTACTGGCTGGCGTTCTGGAAAAAAGTACTGATGCCATTGGGCACGGCGGTGATGGTATTGGTGGCGATCTCGTTCGTATTCGGCCCGCTGAGATCCGTCACAATGGGATTCCGCGTGTTTACCGGCCTTATCGTTGGCTTGCTGTTCAAGTATATGCAGGACCTTCTGGGGCCCATGAGTCTGGTATTCGGTTTCAATCCGGTACTGGCCATTGTTTTGCCCATTGCGATCAATGCGGTGGTGGGCGCAGTGCTGATGAGACGGGCAGGGTAGCTATTTCTTTGGCTCTTTCGGCACCGTTGCAACGATACTGCCGGAAGCGCGATCGGTCAGAGACAGACCGTTGATGGGATAGAACAGCGCGATAATCGCCGGGATAGTGACGAACAGGGTGGCCGCGTTCAGATAGTAGGCGCCCAGCAGGGCCACGAACAGAATCGCGGCTGCCGCTGTGTAGCGTTTCAGTGCCTGCGTCCAGGAAACGGACGTACCATCGAGATTTTCAATGCGAATGCGCCACACCTGCATGCCCAGTGTCTGGCCATTTCTGGTCCAGAAATAACCGAAAAACAGGTACAGGGCCAGGAAGAGTACAAACGTCAGTACCGGATCTGCTCCGATAGTACCCGCTTCCGCCATTTCCTCGTACTTGTCCCAGCCGGTCATCCAGCCTGCCACAAGGGTATACGCCCAGGTGGTCACCAGCAGCACCGCAACACTGATCAGTGCATCGTAAATCACAGCCATGAGTCGCTTGATGAACGCGGCGGGGGGTAACAGTTCCTCGGCGGTATGAAAGCGGCGGGGCATGGCGTCTCCTGTGATGTTTCACGTTTTTCCTGTTCTCGGCGTGTGCTAGAGTAGCGGATTTGCACGCGCATGTAAGTATGTGTCTTTAAACGTGGACCCCGCGCGGGTTTATACAAGGGTATCAAAGGGCTATGAAAACCGCAGAGTTGCGACAGGCATTTCTCGATTACTTCAAACAGCAGGGCCATACCATCGTACCAAGCAGTTCGCTGGTGCCGGCGGACGATCCAACATTGCTGTTTACCAACGCGGGAATGAACCAGTTCAAGGACGTGTTCCTTGGCCGTGAAGAGCGCGACTACACCCGGGCGACCACCTCGCAGAAATGCGTTCGGGCCGGCGGCAAGCACAACGATCTGGAAAACGTGGGTTACACCGCTCGCCACCACACTTTTTTCGAGATGCTGGGCAACTTCAGCTTCGGCGATTACTTCAAGCGCGAAGCCATCAATTTTGCCTGGACCTTCCTCACCGGTGACGACTGGCTGAAACTGCCGAAAGAAAAGCTGTGGGTGACTATCTACGCATCTGACGATGAAGCGTTTGATATCTGGAACCAGGAAATCGGCGTTCCGGCTGACCGCATTGTGCGCATTGGTGACAACAAGGGGGCCCCCTACGCTTCCGACAACTTCTGGCAGATGGGCGATACCGGCCCCTGCGGCCCCTGTACCGAGATCTTCTTTGACCACGGCCCGGATGTGGCTGGCGGCCCTCCCGGTAGCCCGGAAGAAGACGGTGACCGCTACATCGAGATATGGAACGTGGTTTTCATGCAGTACAACCGGCAGGCGGACGGCGAAATGCTGCCACTACCCAAACCCTCGGTGGATACGGGCATGGGGCTTGAGCGCATCACGGCGGTGCTGCAGGGGGTCCACAGCAACTACGAAATCGATCTGATGCAGGACCTGCTGAATGCAGCTTCTGACATTCTCGGCGGTGTGGAAACCACCGAGGCCTCGCTGCGGGTGGTGGCAGATCATATCCGCTCCTGTGCCTTCCTGATTTCCGATGGCGTGATGCCGTCCAATGAAGGCCGTGGTTTCGTGTTGCGCCGGATCATCCGCCGGGCCGCCCGCCACGGCAACAAACTCGGTGCCACCCAGCCGTTCTTCTATAAGCTGACCGGCGCCCTGGTTGAACTGATGGGCGACGCGTATCCGCAACTGGTCAGCAGCCGAAAGCAGATTGAAAAAGTGCTGCTGCAGGAAGAGGAGCAGTTTGCCAAGACGCTCGATAAGGGGCTGCGCCTGCTGGAACAGGACATAGCAGAGCTGAAGGGCTCCGAGATTCCGGGCGAAACCATCTTTACGCTTTATGACACTTATGGTTTTCCAGTGGACCTGACCAACGATATCGCCCGCGAGCGAGGCCTGACCCTGGACTACGAAGGCTATGAAAAGGCGATGGAACGCCAGCGTGAGCGCGCCCGTGCGGCCAGCAAGTTTGGTATAGACTACAACGCCGGCGGCCTGACCATTGAAGGTTCCACGGAATTTACCGGTTACGAGCATATTGATGGCCACGAAACCATCCGGACTGTCATCGTGGACGGCAAGGAGAAGAGCGCCCAGGCCGGTGACGAGGCCGTGGTGGTACTGGAACGCACGCCGTTCTACGCCGAATCTGGCGGCCAGGTTGGCGATACCGGGCTGCTGACCTGGAGTGGTGGCCGTTTCAAGGTGACTGATACCCAGAAGGAAGGCAGTAATCACCTTCACATCGGTACGGTAATTGAAGGCGAGCTGTTCCCCGGTCTGGAGGTGGATGCACGTATCGACCACGCCCGCCGCGAACGGACCAAGAAGAACCACTCGGCAACCCACCTGATGCATGCGGCGCTCCGCAAGGTGCTGGGCGAGCATGTTACCCAGAAAGGCTCACTGGTGGACCCCGACAAGCTGCGGTTCGATTTCTCCCATTTTGAGCCGGTTACGCCGGAACAGTTGCGGGAGATCGAGCACCAGGTCAACGAACAGATTCTTGACAACACCGCAGTTCAGACCGAACTCACCGATATGGAGCAGGCCCAGGCGAAGGGTGCCATGGCGCTGTTCGGTGAGAAATACGGTGATACCGTGCGGGTGCTGAGTATGGGCTCTGACGCTTATTCCGTGGAGCTTTGTGGTGGTACCCATGTGGCGCGCACTGGCGACATAGGCCTGTTCCGGATCACCTCGGAAAGCGGTATTTCCTCTGGAGTGCGCCGGATCGAGGCAGTGACCGGTTTTGGTGCCCTCGAGTGGGTGGAGGAAACCGAAAAAACCTTGCGTGAAGCAGCCAGGCTGGTCAAGGGATCCCGTGAGTCACTGGTGGAGAAGGTTCAGCAGACACTGGACCGCAACCGCCAGTTGGAGAAAGACATCAGTGTTCTGCAGGCGAAGTTGGCAAGCTCTGCCGGAACCGACCTGGCCAGTTCTGCTGTCGAGGTAGGGGGCCTGAAGGTGGTTGCCTCGGAAATGGAAGGCGCCGATCGCAAGGCGCTGATGGAAACCGCAGACCAGCTCAAGAACAAACTGGGCGAGGGTGTAGTAGTACTCGCCAGTGTCGAGGATGGCAAGGTTACCCTGGTGGCTGGTGTGACCAAGTCGGCCACCGGCAGGATCAAAGCCGGCGACCTGATGAAGCATCTGGCTGCACAGGTTGATGGCAAGGGTGGTGGGCGCCCGGATATGGCTCAGGGGGGCGGTAATGATCCGTCAAAACTGGCGGAGGCTCTCTCCGGAGTTCCTGCCTGGGTTGAGAAAAATATTGCGTAGATAACTGTTTAAGAAATGGGCGGGCGTTTATAATCCCGCCCATTTGATCGTCTCAGGCAGGACCCTGTCCTGCCATTTGTCCACGTTTGGTATCGGGAAAACAATGGCGCTCTTGGTTCAGAAATTTGGGGGTACATCCGTAGGCACCACCGAACGGATTGAAGCGGTTGCTGAAAAAGTCAGCCGTTTTCGTAATGAAGGGCACGACGTGGTGGTTGTGGTGTCAGCCATGAGTGGCGAGACCAATCGGCTGATTGGCCTTGCGAGTGAAATCATGGAAGAGCCTACACCCCGGGAAATGGATGTTCTTGTCTCTACCGGTGAGCAGGTCACTATTGCCCTTTTGGCCATGGCGCTGCAGAAGCGGGGCTGCGATGCTCGCTCCTATACTGGCGGCCAGGTGCGGATTCTGACTGACAGCAGCCATACCAAGGCGCGTATCAGGCAGATCGATGAGCAGCGCATGAGGGAAGACCTCAACGCCGGCCGTGTGGTTGTGGTTGCAGGCTTCCAGGGCATTGATGAGAATGGCAGCATTACCACCCTGGGCCGTGGTGGGTCAGATACCACCGCCGTTGCCCTTGCTGCCGCATTGAAGGCAGACGAATGTCAGATCTACACTGATGTGGACGGTGTTTATACTACTGACCCGCGGGTGGTCGACAGCGCACGCCGGCTTGAACGGATCACTTTTGAAGAAATGATCGAAATGGCGAGCCTTGGCTCGAAGGTTCTTCAGATTCGCGCGGTGGAATTTGCAGGTAAATACAATGTTCCTTTAAGGGTTCTTTCCAGCTTCCAGGAAGGTGAAGGTACCCTGATTACTCTTGAGGATGATAACGCCATGGAACAACCGGTCGTCTCCGGCATAGCCTTTAACCGTGACGAAGCCAAGCTGACGATTTCCGGCGTGCCGGATACACCGGGCAGCGCCTTGCGTATTCTGCAGCCGATCAGTGATGCCAATATAGAAGTCGACATGATTGTTCAGAACGTCGGCGCGGATAACCGAACGGATTTCACCTTTACAGTGCACCGCAATGACTTCAAGCGCGCCCAGGGTGTGCTTCAGAAAGTATCCGATGAGCTCGGTGCCCGTGAAGTCAGTGGCGACAGCAAGATCGCCAAAGTGAGCATTGTGGGTGTGGGTATGCGCTCCCACGCCGGTGTTGCAACTAAAATGTTTGCGGCGCTGTCTAATGAAGGCATCAATATTCTGATGATTTCCACGTCCGAGATTAAGATTTCTGTGGTTATTGACGAAAAATACCTTGAGCTAGCGGTTCGGGCGCTTCATAGTGCCTTCGAGCTGGATAAGCCCGGAATAGAGGAAGCCTGACAACCAGCGGGCGATATATGCCGCTTTGCTCGGGTTTTCGATAAAAAGGGCATCATTTGCAGACTTCGGGCTTGAGAAGTGCGTATAAGTGATTATGCGTCTTTTGATCAGCAAGTGATCTCACTATAAAAGTAAGCAGTATATACATTTTTCGGAACAGGTAGCTCTGGATAAGGGAGTAAAGGACATGTTGATTTTGACCCGCCGAGTTGGCGAAACCCTGATGGTCGGTGACGACATCACCGTAACCGTGCTTGGGGTAAAGGGGAACCAGGTGCGAATTGGTGTGAATGCCCCTAAAGAAGTGGCGGTACATCGCGAAGAAATTTATCAGCGTATTCAGAGTGAGAAAGACTCTGAAGAGCCGGAGCCCGGCAACAGCTGAGCGAAAAAAAGGCCGTTCGAGGGAAACCCGGACGGCTTTTTTGTACCCGAGGGAGCGGGGTTTGAAAAAACTCGTGTCAACCCTATGAAATCAGAAAAATTATGGTAGTATACGCCCCGTTCTTAAGGAGAGGTGGGTGAGTGGCTGAAACCAGTTCCCTGCTAAGGAACCGTACGAGCAATCGTACCGAGGGTTCGAATCCCTCCCTCTCCGCCATTTCTTTTGGGAGATGAAAGAGAACGGTCTGAATTGAGATATTGCGATGCGCGGCTGTAGCTCAGCTGGATAGAGTACCTGGCTACGAACCAGGCGGTCGGAGGTTCGAATCCTCCCAGCCGCGCCAATCTCGACAGACTACAAGGTTTCAAGCGGCTGTAGCTCAGCTGGATAGAGTACCTGGCTACGAACCAGGCGGTCGGAGGTTCGAATCCTCCCAGCCGCGCCATATTAAGATCGAGACGCCTCAGTTTGTGCACCCCACAGGCTGGGGCGTTTTGCTTTGTATAGCTGGGAGGATTTGAACCGATAAGAGGTTCGACCGAAACCCACGCAGTGGGTTGAGGAACGCCGGAGCCGCGCGACGGCGACCCCGAAGGGGTGAGGGCCGAAGGCCCGAATAATCCTCCCAGCCGCGCCATATCAAATAAAGAACCCCGCCTCGTGCGGGGTTTTTTATTTGTCCCCGGTCAATTTCAGGCTGTTCAATATTTGCGCAAACCTCTTGTCCGAACCTAACCTTAAGGGTGTAGGGAAATCTGATTTCAGGAAGGAGGTCCACCCATGAATAAGACATTGAACGGTAGCTACAAAGACCACGACCAGGCCAAGAATACCTGGGATGACCTTATTGCAACCGGCATACCTCGCGACAACATTTTCATCGACGAGGAAGCAAAGGTGGTGAAAGTTAGCGTGCCTGCCGAGACCGAGAGGGAAATCCTGGAGATATTTGAGCGGCATCAGCTCCACTGAAGCAAACTGACGCGAATAGAAAGGGGCAGGCAATCAGGGAGAGTAGCCTGCCTCTTTTTTTCAATGGCCTAGAGTCGGAACCGGGAAACCACATTCTGCAGGTCGCTGCCGAGCCGGGCCAGTTCGCTACTGGAGCTGGCAGTCTGGTTCGAGGAGGCAGCGGATTGATCGGTCACGTCGCGGATGCTGGTAATGTTCTGGTTGATTTCCTCGGCGACCGATGTCTGTTGTTCCGATGCCGTGGCAATCTGGCTGTTGTACTGTTTGATGTCCTCCACGGCCCGGGCGATGCGCTCAATGGTCGCTCCGGTGGCTGTGGCACGCTCGAGGGTGTTTGAAGCCATTGTGGTACTCGACTCCATGGCGGAAACCGAGTTGCCAGCACTGTTTTGAAGCGAAGTTACCAGCGTTTCGATTTCCTGGGCGGATGATTGTGTCCGCTGGGCGAGTGAGCGCACTTCATCAGCGACCACGGCAAAGCCGCGACCCTGTTCGCCAGCCCTGGCCGCCTCGATAGCAGCGTTGAGAGCCAGCAGGTTGGTCTGCTCGGCGACGGATTTAATGACATCCAGAACGGTGCCAATGTTGGCGGTTTCCTTTTGCAGCCCCTGAATGGTTTCCATGCTCTGGCTGACTTCACGCGCCAGGTTATTCACCTGATTGACCGTCTCCTTTACTTCTCGTTCACCGTCGCTTGCCTGGCTGGCCGCGTCGGTTGCCACCGAAAAGGCCTGTTCTGCGCTGCGAGCGATTTCGCCGACGGTCGCGGTCATCTCGTTCATGGCCGTGGCCACCTGGTCGGTTTCCTGTTTCTGGCGGTTAATGCCGTCGCTGGTCTGGCTGGTAACGGTTGAAAGTTCTTCGGCAGAGGCGGCGAGGTTGGACGCGCCTGATTCAATGCTTCTGACGAGTTCCCGGAGGCTGGTTACCATGGTCGCCAAGGCTGCCATCAGGCGACCAATCTCGTTGGTACCACTTGCCTTGATGTCCACGGCCAGATTGCCAGAGGCGACTTCGGACGCGATGTTCACAGCCTGATTGACGGGGGAGACGATTGCGCGGGTAATCAGATAGGCCATCAGGATGCCGAGCACCAGCGCGATGCCGGTGGCGCCGAATATCAGTATGGACGCCCGTTCCCGGTCAGCTTCCATCTTCTCGGCCTGAAGGGCCCGGAGGTTGTTTGCCGATTCAATGGCACTCCTCGCTGTGTTCACCATGTCCTCAGACAGTTGCTCCCCGGCGTTGGTCAGATCGACAACCATTCGAAATTCACTCACGTAGGTATCGAGCGCAGCATTGATCTGTTCCTTCTCTTCGGCGGTGATCGCAGCCGATTTCAGCGGGCCCTGAACCCGTTCCGCATCATCGAGGTACGCCTTTACGCTTGCCTGGTCCTGGTCAATAAGGAACTTGCGCTCAGACCGACGCATATCCTCAAAGATCGCAGAGGCAAAGAACAGGGAACTGTGGGCCTTGAGGGAGGAGCCGAAGATGCGTGCACTGGTCTCAAGCCGTTCGAGCGCTTCCTCCCGCTCCGCGATGTTGGTCTCAACGTCGCCCATCAGCTGCTGATAGTTTTTTACATCTGCCTGTATCTGGCCCAGTGTTTCAATATCCTCTGGTACTGCAAGCAGCGGTTTAATGTCATTGGTCAACTCCAGAACCCGCTCGCCCTGGGCCTGGGTTTTAGTGACCGCTTGCGCCTCACCGGTCAGCAGGAAATTCTTCTCTTCAACGCGGGCCTCGGTGAGGTTGGTGTTCACCTGCCCAAGCATGGCAACGATATTCGAGCGTTGGCTGTAATTTTCCAGTGCGCGGTCGCCAACCAGGCCCACCAGAATGGTGAGAACAAGGAGGATGGCAAACCCTCCGGCAAGCCTGGTCCGGATGGTCATATTGCTGAAGAGCTCTGAAAAACGCATTGTTGCTTTGTCCCTGAACGATGTGAGAGGAGCGGGCCCAACTTCTGTAGCGTCTCTCCAGCCAAGGGCCGGGGAGAGGATTTGATACGCATGGAAGGATAAAGGTGCCTTTTATTTGACTTATATTAAGGCGGTTTACGGCGGGGTATTCCAGAACTTTACAGTTACAGATGATTACCGGGTGTTTTTTAACGTGATACGGAACGAGGATGCGCTGATTCTGATTGCTATCAGAATCAGCGCAGGTACTTACCACATCAGATCATCAGGGATCTCGTAGCCTGCATACGGGTCGTCCTCTCCTGCATCATCCTGTTTGCGGTCATGGAGAACGATGACGGCGCCTTCATCCCGTTCCATGATTTTCCGGGCAACGCCTTCTGCCACAACCTCGTAATTGTCGTTCACGAAGACGATCGCAAGCCGGCCGCGGGATAGCTGATCGACCATGGTGTCGTCCACGAACAGCTTTTTGATCTTTTTGTCGTGGACAAACTGATAGGACGTTTCGCCCCGGCTACGGTCCAGGCGATTGGTTTCCACCAACTGGCGAATCTGGGCTTGAATCGCTTTCTTTTCTGCCGCCTGCTGTCGTTCCAGGTTCAGCTGGCGATCCCGCTCCGCTTTTTCTTCCCGGGCCTGGCGGGCCCGCATCTCCGCCTCGTTTACCTCGACAGCGCCCTTGGGTTGCTGTTTTCTTTTCTTGCGCTTCTCGCTGCGAATGGCCTTGGCCTTTTTTTCGTCGGCAAGGCCGGCTTTCAGCAGTTGGTCCTGCAGGGATGGCATCAGTAGCTCCGTTCTTTCGTTGCAGATTCTGGTATGATCTGCGTCTAGTATACGCCCTCATTATTGCCTTCATAACCAGCTTCCGCTGATTCCGGGATTTTCTTCTATGTCTTCTTTTAACGACTTCGGTTTGTCCTCCGACATGCGCTCGAATCTTGATCAACTGGGGTTTGCCCAGCCTACCGAGATCCAGGCAAAGGCCATTGCTCCGGGGCTGGCCGGAAAAGACATCATCGCCATGGCGAAAACGGGCAGTGGCAAAACCGCCGCGTTCGGCATCAGCCTGATTGAGCGGCTGAATCCCAGACTGTTTGCGGTCCAGGCGCTGGTTTTGTGCCCGACGCGGGAGTTGGCAGATCAGGTGGCCAAGGCGCTCAGGGAGCTGGCCCGGGCGCGGGAGAATATCAAGGTACTGACTCTGTGCGGCGGCGTTGCCATTGGGCCACAGATCGGGTCACTCAGCCATGGCGCGCACATTGTGGTTGGTACACCTGGCAGGATTCAGGATCACCTGCGCAAGCAGACCCTGTCTCTGGCACGCCTGAAGACCGTGGTGCTTGATGAGGCAGACCGCATGCTGGACATGGGCTTCCAGGAAGCGATGGAGGACATCCTCTCCCAGACGCCGCCTTCCCGGCAGACTATGATGTTCTCGGCAACCTGGCCTGCGCCCATCCGTGAATTGAGTAAGCAGTATCAGAAAAATCCGGAAGACGTCCGCGCCGAAGAGGCCAGTGATAATCCGGATATTGAGGAGCTGTTCTACGAGGTGTCGCCCCAGTCGAAGTTGGATGCCATTGTGGCGCTGCTGTCCGAGCGCCAACCGGAGTCCTGCATCGTTTTCTGTACCACCAAACAGCAGTGCGACGAACTGGCGCAGGAGCTTGGCGAGCGAGGTTTTTCTGCACTGCCGTTGCACGGGGATCTCGAACAAAGAGATCGGGACAGCGTGCTGGTGCGCTTTGGCAATCAGAGTTGCTCGATCCTGGTGGCCACCGATGTTGCCGCGCGAGGTCTGGATATCAAGTCGCTGCCGCTGGTCATCAATGCCGAGCCGGCTCGCGATCCGGAGGTTCACACCCACCGCATCGGGCGTACCGGCCGGGCAGGGGAGCAAGGCCATGCGGTCACTTTCTGCACACCGGCCCAGGGCCACAAAATCACCCGCATTGAATCCGAACGTGGG
>JAWWAM010000045.1:0-11918 GCA_033721715.1 Marinobacter sp. | reverse complement strand
GGTGTTGAGAGCCTGGGAGAGCGGAAACAGCCGGGGTTTTGAAAATGCGCTCGAGCAGGTTTCCGCAGAGCTGATCCAGTGTTCCGAGCAGCGCTTGGCTTACCCACTGCTTGACCTGTTCTATTGCAGGCACCAACGTTTTTCACTCGGTGTTCAGCTAGGCCGACTGGACGAAGCGCTTAGCCTCCTGTCACGAGGTTTGCAGCCCAACTACCAATGGCATTCGTTTACTGTTGAGAATATTCGCGAGGTTATATCCCAATACCTTTACAGAGTCGAAAGAAAGCATACTGCGGTCCGCCTGGAGACACCCCCAATACCTGCTGTTGGTTTACTTAAAGCGAGATTTTTGCCGGTTGTAGATAATCAGGAAGAGGTTTTCCGAGAGTTGAACGAGCGGCGGCTTCGTTTGCACAAGCTGATCCGTGCAGAGGGGTGGGACTGGTCGGTGGTTGAACATGAAGCCCGGGCAGACGCTAGCAGTTAACGCCTGCCAGGACAGGAGTGCTACATTTCGGCTTTGTCAGGGTCCATGCCCGTACGTGATTTGTTACCGCTTTTTAGTTCCTCTTCGGTAAGCGCGCCATCATTGTCGCTATCATACCGTTCGAGCATTTGCTCGCCCTGATCGGTGTCGCGACTTTGCGCATTGCCTGCAGCAGTGCTGCCATAACGGTTCAGTTCATCTTCATCCAGTTTGCCGTCGCTATTGCGGTCCAGTTCATCGAAACTGAGGCCTTTGGGTGAATTGCCAGAGGTGATTTCTCCGGACGTTGTGGACCGCTGGTTGGGTGCTTCAGTACCAGCGTTGCTCGGGTCGGACCGCTGCTGACCAGTGGTTTGCGGGTTGTCCTGCGCACTGCTTGAGGTGCCTGCTGCCAATACAGGTGAGGCTATCAGGGCGCCGCAGATGACGGTAGAAAAGAGTGCTGATTTGATCATGGTTGGCCTCCAACTATAAGAGTAGGGTCGTACGCCGGAGAATCCACCGGCACTATACGTAGCAGCAACCAGCATGCCAACGTCGCGTCACCACCCAGTTCTGGGCCGGCCAGTACTGCCGCAAAGGACGGCTATGGCGCGGTTCGGGCATAAAGCGCTTCGTCCTTTCGAACCGAACAGAACTCATGGATGAGCTTGTGCTTGAGTGTCAATTTTGCCGCTCCCGCCCATTTTTACCGGAAACTCTTTCATAGTCTGATGGGCCCAGAAGCTTTTCGATTTTGACATCGAAGCGACGGAGCGACAGCGTCATCACCACTGCATTGCGTTAAGCCGGTTTAAGACCTACCTGAGCTTATAGGCGATCACGTAGTCACCAATTTTCGTGCCGATGGACCCGTGACCGCCGGCAACCTGAACCACCATTTGCTCGCCTTGACTGTTGAGGTAGGTCATCGGAGTGGCCTGCCCACCCGCGGGCAGCCGGGCTCGCCAGAGTTCCTCGCCGTCTGTCAGGTTGTAGGCGCGCAGGTAGTTGTCTACCGTTGCCGCGAGGAAGACCACCCCGCCCCGGGTAATAACGGGGCCACCGATACCAGGCACGCCGAGCTTCAGCGGCACGGGGATGGGCGCCATGTCTTCAACGGTGCCGTTTTTGTGTTTCCAGGCAATTTCCCCTGTACGCAGATCCGCACCTGCAAC
The DNA here is from genome assembly GCA_033721715.1 of Marinobacter sp. Taxonomy (GTDB): domain Bacteria; phylum Pseudomonadota; class Gammaproteobacteria; order Pseudomonadales; family Oleiphilaceae; genus Marinobacter. The sequence goes on along the minus strand of JAWWAM010000045.1, from coordinate 10,274 downwards.
ATAGCCCCAGGGTGGTCTTTGGCAAGGTATTCCGAGAGGTGACATCAACGGCTTCAACTCAACGGCATAGGGCGCACCTGCGTTCTCATTCAGACCCTGTTCGCCGCTGTTGGAAGCTTCTTCCCGAACGTCTTCGTCCTTGGGGACCAGCCGTGAGGTAAACGCCATATACAAGGGCATGCCGAACATCACCTGGCGCTCAGGATCCACCGCAACGCCGCCCCAGTTGAACACGCCAAAATTGCCGGGGTAGACAATCGTCCCCTGGACCGAAGGAGGGGTGTATTGTCCTTCATAACGCAACGACTGGAACTCGATCCGGCAGAGCATCTGGTCAATGGGGCTGGCTCCCCACATGTCTGATTCCTTGAGTTCTGGTGGGCGGAAACTCAGGCCTGAGACTGGTTGAGTGGGCGCGGCATAGTCACCTTCAATGGTTCCCTGCGGTGCCTCTTTTTCCGTAATGGGAATGAGAGGGTCTCCGTTCTTCCGGTTCAGTACGTACACATCGCCCTGTTTCGTAGGAACCACCAGGCCGGGCTTGATCCCGTCCTCAGTGCGGATGTCCACGAGGCTCGGCTGGGCTGGTGTATCCATATCCCACAGGTCGTGATGCACAAACTGCTGCACCCACTGCACTTCGCCGGTCTCCAGGCTGAGTGCGACGACCGATGAGGAATAGGTTTCTTCCTCGGGTGTACGGTCCATGCCCAATTGGTCCGGGGTTACGTTACCCATAGGGAAATACACCATTCCGAGTTCTTCATCGGCACTTGCCACAGCCCAGCTATTGGGCGAACTGGTGGAGTAAGTCTCGTCTTCGTCAATAGGTTGTGTCGCTTCGGGATTTGCTGGGTCCCAGTTCCAGACCAGCTCGCCGGTTTTGACATGGTAGGCGCGAATAACGCCCGAAGGGGCATTCACGTTGTAGTTGTCGTTAACCGCGCCAGCAACCACCACAACACCGCTTGCGACCACCGGAGGTGAGGTGGAGTAGTAGAACCCAGCCTGGCGATAAGGCATGTTGTGCATCAGGTCCAGCTCGCCATCTTCTGCAAAATTACTGCATTGGGCACCGGTCGACGGGTCCAGCGCCAACAGCCTGGCATCAGACGTGGGCAGGAAGAGCTGAGCGTCACACTCTACACTGTCGAGATTTTCAGCGGGAGACTGGACTGTTTCCACTTGTGGCAGGTCCCCCTGCTCAGGAGGAAGGTATGAAACCCCGCGACAGGTCTGGTGCTGGCGTTGGCTCTCGGGTGCAACCCCGGCATCGTAGACCCATCGTTCTTCTCCGGTATCCGCATCAAGCGCTACCAGCCAGTTATGGGGAGTACACAGGTATAAGGTGTTACCGACTTTGAGAGGGGTAGCCTCATAGGTGGTTTCAACCACGTCCTCGGGGCCTTTGCGATCGCCCGTCTGGTATTGCCAGGCGAGCTCCAGTTGATCAACGTTGTCGGGTTTAATCTGCTCCAGTGGAGAGTAGCGTTGGCCGAGATTGCTGCGTCCATAACTCAGCCAGTCGCCTTCTGGCACATCACCGAGGCGGGGATTGCTGATGGCTGATTCTGTGGGGAGCTCTCCTTCAATCCGGTGGGCATCATAAGGGAGGCTGGCCACAGAAAACAGGCCGACCCCGACCCAGACCACCGCCAGAGATGCTGCGCCCCACCGTGGGTTTCCACGCCCGGGAAACAGTAGCGGGATTGCCAGCAGAAGCAGCAAACCCAGCCGAGAGGCCAGGGGCCACCAGTCAAACCCCACCTCCCAGAAGGCCCATCCAGCGGTGGCTAGCAGGAAGATAGCGTAAAGACATTGCGCGAGTGGTCGACGAGGCTTTATAAGCAGCGCCACCACGATCATCGTGGCGCCGGCCAGAATGTAGTACCAACTGCCGCCAAGGAGCACGAGCTGGGTCCCACCGGCCAGCATGGTCAGGCCGAAGAGGAGAAAAATTACTGTCCATAGAATCATGTTACGGCTCCTCTTTTGTCTCGGGTATGATTTCCGTCCTGGTTGGCAAGTACACTGCCGCCAATGGCCGCCAGGCTCATGTACCGGCCGAAGAGGGTGTTTACTGGTTGCCTGTCCGGCCGAAATACAACAGCCCGGAGCCGACGCCTAAGGCGACCAATGCCAGCATGACGCCAAACAAAGGCCAGGGGCCGAAATTGTAAATAATGGGCAGGGAAATCCCGGTAATGAGTCCACCACCGAAGAAGGGTTCGAACGCCAGTTGTTTATAGCCAAACGCTTCATAGGCCGGTGTCTTTGCGTTGGGGTCGGCAATTTTCATCAGGATCAAGCCGGTTGCAGTGACGCCCATGGACTGGCCGAAGTCCCCGATGCCGCGTTCAAACCAGTAGTCTGGAATAACCCGTGGAGCAAGCCAGAGGAACAGGCAAACATTCCATACAATGCCAGCAACACCAAGCACCAGGAAGGGGATGAGATTTGAAGCTATAACGGTGAGTGAAAGACTGGCAATGGCTGCTGCAATTAGCACGTCCAGGGCAAACCCCTGAATACGGAGCATTGTCTCACGGTCCAGAAGCTCATTTCGGTCGATGCGTGAAAACACTTGCTGCACAACCAGGCCGCCGATCATGGCGAGAGGAAACAGGGGCATAGCGCCCAGCAGCTCGATACCGTCCTCTCCACGTCCCCAGGTCTGAGCCTCAATCCACGCCAGCGCTTCATAGATACCAAGCCCGATCAGAATCGCCATGGCGATAAGTGAAAAGTGCAGGGTGAGGGGCTCAATGGACTCTGCGCGCACCGTCATCTCACCTGTCGCCACGGGCCGGTCATCCTTGTGAACCAATCCGCGTTGCTGGCTGAGGGGGATCTCTCCGACATCCTTATCTAGGACAGCGCTCTTGCCATTGCGGACGCCCCAGTTGACAAGGATGATGCCCACGATAATCCCTGACATTATTCCCACGGTGGCCATTCCAACTGCCAGGTCCGCGCCTTCAGGAAAATCGAGATCCTCAAACACTTCCTGGAGGCCGGCAGCCGTACCATGACCGCCCTCGAACCCGATCTCGATCAGGGCCCCTGCCATTAGCGGCAGACCGAAGAACGGTGCCAGAACCAGCGCTGCGAGCAGAATCCCGATGACGTATTGCCCGGCACCAAGGGTCACCCCGAAAGCCAGTTGGGGGCCAGCGAGGTGCCAGATCCTTTTCCATCGGGGCAGGGGCACACCCATCAGCAGAGTGGCGAAAACAACATTGATAAGCAGTCCTGGAAGGTCGCTCCACAGATCCAGTATGGATTCTGGTATGGCGCCTTCAGCCAGGGGGGCCTCTGGCCCGAAAAATGTGCTGGAGAGGGCGCCGAGCACGCCTGGCCCCAGCATCAGGCCAACTGCCCCGGCCAGTATGGAGGCAGGCAGGAAGAGCTTCTGGGCCGGGCGCCAGTGCATTCGTAACCACTTGCCAGCGGCCAGCAGCACGGCAAGCATCAACAGCGCGAAACCCACCTGATCTGCAGTCATCGCTTCATCTCCCTCTGAAGTGATTTATTGCGGGCGGTCGGTCAGCCCCTGCGCTCAAGGTAGTGCACGCTGAAGTTCTCCCCGCGATCAGTCCAGACCGCACGGCTGGCGAAACCACAGCGCCGCGCCAGGGCCTGAAATCCTCCAATGGAATACTTGTAGGAATTCTCGGTGTGCAGGCTCTCGCCTTCCTGGAACCGGAAGGTTTCCCCGGCAACCGTTATTACCTGGGCCATGGTGCTGACCAGATGCATTTCTATACGGTGTTGCTTGCTGTTGAAGACTGCACGATGAACGAAACGCTCCGGGTCCAGATAGGCCCCCAGCTCCCTTTCCAGATGCCTCAGCAGGTTAAGATTGAATTCAGCCGTTATCCCGGCCGCATCATTGTAGGCAGCCTCCAGCGTGGCCGTGTCCTTGATAAGGTCCACGCCGATCAGCAAGCCGCTTCCCTCCGGCAAAGTGGCATGCAGGCCTGCGAGAAAATCTTCAGCCTCAGCCGGAGAAAAATTGCCAATACTGGAGCCGGGAAAAAAGCCTATCAGCGGACCGTCGGTCAGCCCTTCCGGCAGTGTTATACGTTGGCAGAAGTCTGCGCAGGCAGCGTGAACTTCAAGCCAGGGGTAATCGGCTGCCAGTTTTGCTGTACTCTCTAGAAGAAAGTCCCGGGAAATATCGATGCCCAGATAGCTGCTTATCTCCATGTGCTCCAGCAACAGGCGAACTTTTCGGCTTGCACCACTGCCGATTTCAACCAGCGTGGCATTTTTCCCGGCCAGTTCCTCAATTTCATCCATGGCCGTTGCCAGAATGGCTTCTTCCGAACGCGTGAGGTAGTACTCAGGCTGCTGGCATATCTGCTCGAACAACTCGGAGCCTCGCTGGTCGTAAAAGTACTTTGGCGAACAGTATTTTTGTGGAGCCCGCAGGCCCGTCAATACTTCCTCGCGCATGGTAAGAGAGCTGGATGTTGCAGGCTGATGGTCGTAAAAGCGTACGGCGGTCGTCATATTCAGTCCTCCTTCGCCAAACGAAATCCGGAAAATGCCCAGCGGGCATGGGGTGGAAAAAAGTTGCGGTAGGTCGGGCGAATATGGGATTCAGGGGTCGCACAGCAACCGCCCCGCAATACCATCTGCCCGGACATGAACTTGCCGTTGTATTCGCCGAGGCTTCCCGGCAGCGCCTTAAACCCGGGATAGGGCCGGTAAGCGCTGCCGGTCCATTCCCAGACATCCCCGAACATCTGTGATGGATGGTCCGCTGCGGTGCGTTCCGGTGCGGGTTGAAATTTGTGTTGTTCCTGGAAATTTCCGCCGATGGGAACAGACTGGGCTGCCACTTCCCACTCAGCTTCCGTTGGAAGCCGGGCGCCCGCCCATGTGGCATAGGCATCGGCTTCGTAAAAACTGACGTGGCAAACCGGAGCGCCGGGATTTACCCGCTGTCGGCCGGATAGAGTCCGGTAGTACCATCCCTCGTCGCACTCTTCCCAGTAAAGCGGAGCTTTCCAACCAGCTTGCCTGACAAGATTCCAGCCGTCAGATAGCCAGAGCTCGGGGCGTTCGTAACCTCCGTCACGCATGAAGTCCATGAATTCCCGGTTGCTGACCGGCCGGCTGGCAAGCCAGAAAGGGGCCACGTATTCCCGGTGTTGCGGGCTTTCGTTATCAAATGCGAAGGCGGAAGAAGCCGGATCATGGCCCACCGTTCTCAATCCGTCAGTGTAGCTAAACCATTCGAGTGGGTCGGCGTCGACAGACTCCGGGGAGGCGAGGTCGTTGCGGTATACCGGGGCCAGCGGATTCATACCGAAAATATGCTTGATGTCCATCAGCAACAGTTCCTGGTGCTGCTGCTCATGCTGAAGGCCCAACCTCAAGCGCTGGAGTATCTCGCGTTGATTTTTACCAGTTTCCAGCATTCGGGATGACGACAGAAGGTGCGCCATGGCCGAGTCCACGTGGTGCCGGTAGCTATAGATGTCCTCGACCGTGGGGCGTGAAAGCAAGCCCCGGGCAGGTCTGGGGTAGGGCGTGCTGTGGGTTTCGTAGTAGGAATTGAAAAGGTGATCGTAGGCGGGATGAAAGGGCCTGTACTCTTCAGCAAACGGTTTCAGGACAAACGCTTCGAAAAACCAGCTGACATGTGCCAGGTGCCACTTGGGTGGGCTCACATCATCCATGGTCTGAACCACGTAATCTTCGGTCGCGAGGGGGCGGCATATCTCTTCTGTTACGTCCCGGACCTTCCTGTACTCCTGCAGGTAAACCCGGGAAGGTTCGGAGGCCAGCGTCGTTTCATCGGTGCGTAGCAGGACGGGTTGGGATACAGGCATCACGGGCTCCTTGTTCAATGATCGTCCCCGCACAGGGGGCCAGAACTTCCGGAATTTCTGTGTTGAATAACGGTGACTTCCCGTTACTGTTTTAAAAGGCAGCTTAAAACTCAGTAAAAGGCGCTATAAATCTCCGGTCAAGCTTAAATTATGGCAATGTTTTGCTGCTATCGAACGATGCCGGGAATTCAGGCGCTTGTTGCGTTATACGGTTCTGTAACCTTCTCTTTTCGGCTCTTTCTCGCGTGCTACATTCGAATAGCAGTTCCAATTTCTGGTGTCGGCTCGAGTGGTCAGTTGTCTGCCGACCCCCCGTAAAGGAGTCATTGCAATGGCAAATTCGCACCAGACGGTTAACCCCACCTCGGAAGAGGTTCTCAGAACCTACGAATTGATGTCCAAAGATGAGGCTGAAGTTGTTATCGAGCAGGCCCATCATGCTTATCTTGGTTGGCGTGATGTCTCGCTGGAAGAGCGCGCGGAGCTGTTGGGAAAGGTTGCTTCGCTGATTCGCGAGCGCAAGGAGCAGTACGCGAAACTTATGACCGCAGAGATGGGCAAGACGCTTGAACAGGGAAGACAGGAGTGTGAGCTCTGCGCGGCTATTTGTGATTACACTGCCGCAGAGGGCCCCGGACTGCTGGCCGATGAAACCCGTGAGTTAGAGGGAGGCCGTGCCCTGGTCACCTACCAGCCCCAGGGCGTCATATACGGTATACAACCCTGGAACTTTCCGCTGTATCAGGTCATTCGCTACAGCGTTGCAAACCTGATGGCTGGTAATACCGTGCTGCTGAAGCATGCCGCCAATGTGTGGGGGATGGCGCTTGAAGTTGAAAAGCTGTACCAGGACGCTGGCTTACCCTCCAATGCTTTTCGCAGTCTGCTGATTGATCACGAGGTGTCTGAAGCGGTAATCAACCACAAGCTGGTACGAGGCGTTACATTGACTGGCAGCCCCGGAGCTGGCCGTATCGTGGCGCAACAGGCGGCCCGAGCGTTAAAAAAATCGGTTCTGGAACTGGGCAGTAATGATGCCTATCTGGTACTTGCGGATGCGGACATCAGCAAGGCCGTCAAGGTGGGTGTCCAGGGCAGGGTCTATAACGCGGGCCAGACATGTGTCGCTGCAAAGCGTTTTATCGTGGAAGAGTCTGTGTATGACGCATTTCGCGATGCCTACGTGGAACAGATGGAAAAGCTCTCAATGGGCGACCCTGCAGATAAGGCGACCGATCTGGGGCCGATGGCAAGAGGGGATCTCAGGGAGGATCTGCACAACCAGGTGCTTGAGTCTGTCAAAGCCGGGGCCACCTGTCTGACGGGCGGGAAGATTCCTGCCGGCAAGGGGTTCTTCTACCCTCCCACGGTGCTGGAAAATGTCGCGCCAGGCCAGCCGGCCTACGACGATGAATTATTCGGCCCGGTGGCGGCGCTGATCAAGGTCAGGGATGAGGAGGAAGCCATCCGGGTGGCGAACGATTCCCCCTATGGTTTGGGAGGTGGCATATTTTCTGCAGATGAAGATAAAGCCCTGCGCCTGGCCCGGGACAGGTTTGATACCGGTATGGTGAATATTAACGGTTACAACCTGGCTAAACCCAACCTTCCCTTCGGTGGTGTTAAGGAGAGCGGCTATGGACGGGAGCACGGCGGGTTTGGCATGCACGAGTTTGTGAATACCAAGGCCATTATGATTACTGAGTCCTGATATCAGCAGGATTTATGAAGAGGGGAGATACAGCTATGGCGGAACCGCTTGATGGCAAAACCGTGGCCATGTTGGCAACTGACGGTGTGGAGCAGATTGAGCTCACTCGCCCCTGGGAGGAACTTGCAGCGGCGGGTGCCAGGGTTGAACTGATTTCCATTAAATCTGGCAGCATCGATGGTTACAACCATCTCGAGAAAGCTGACAGTTTCAAGGTGGACAAGACCGTCTCCGAGGTTGCAGTAGAGGATTTCGACGCCCTTGTATTGCCAGGGGGCGTAGCCAATCCCGATGCGCTGCGGCTTGATAAGGGCGCGGTCGCGATGGCCGCACGGTTTGTGGAAGACGGCAAGCCGGTAGCCGCCATCTGCCACGGGCCCTGGCTTCTGGTAGAGGCTGATGTGGTCAGGGGAAAGACCCTGACCGCCTTTCCCAGTCTGGAAACGGATATCAACAACGCGGGCGGTCGCTGGGTTGATGAGATCGTGCATTACGAGGACGGGCTCATTACCAGCCGCAAACCTGATGATCTGGACGCATTCTGCGGCAAGTTGGTAGAAGTGCTGGCCCTCTCATAGCACGCCCCGCAGTGTTCGATCGGCCCGTAGACACTATTTCTGGAGGATTGAGCAGATGCCATACGACAGCAAGTCCGACTTACCCGATAACGTACGCAACAATCTACCCTCCCATGCTCAGGAAATTTACCTGAAAGCCTTTAATTCGGCCTGGGACGAATACCGCAAGCCGGAGGATCGGCGTGGCGATGCAGGCAGAGAGGAAACTGCCCACAAAGTGGCGTGGGCGGCAGTGAAAGAGGAATATCACAAAAAGGGCGACAAATGGGTGAAGGATAAAACCTGAGGGTATAATCCGGGTCTTCTGGTGAAGGAAAGTAAAAAAAGGGCAGGGCGAAGCCCTTGCCCAAAATCGACGCTCTATGCAATGTGCCGGGAGGGCGCCCCGGCAAGGTAGTTACCAAGCAATGGCTATGCCAGACTCTAAGGAACTGCGTGTTTTTGGGGTTGGCGAACCGCTATCGCTCCGTGTCCTCGTCCCCCCGAAGTCAAAATGGAGTAAATGTTTCCGTACGCCCGGTAAATTTTTCTTTTCCCGTGCAGAGGTATGGAAATGGCAGTTGGTGGGAGCGGGAGGGCGTGTTCACCAAAAAAAGCAAACATGTATTAAAGCCTGCCGCATTATCCTGTGTTAATAATAGAAACAGAATCTTGTAAGCATTGGATTATTTGCGTATCTAAAGTACGCATACATATATGTGCGCTTTTTATGTACGTAAAATAATAACATATTGTAATAATTTAAATAACTTTCTAAAACAATTGCATAGAGTTGTTTGTTTGGGGGATTCGAACGAATTAAAACCTTGTCGTTTTGATATTAATATTTGTTGTTTGATTCTGATGGGGGCGAACCTAATATCGTAAGTGTTGGTTATGGGATCGTGAGCAAGGAGCTCTGTATGGCACTTATCGATGCGACCAGGCTTTCGCCGTTAGCTCAGGGAAATTCTGATCATTTATTGATTGTGAGTTATGGCGAGGACGGGCGGCAGCTGCCAGATTTACTGGGAGAACAGCCTTTCAGAACGACCTACACAGAGGTGATAGATGATGCCCAACGGACTATTGAGGCCGGGCGCCCCTCACTGGTTTTATTGTATCTTGATCAAGAAGCGGTAGGCCCTTTGCAGATCATCAAAGCGGCGGTTGACTGTGGGGCGAAGGTGATTGTTATAGGGCCCGGCTATCCCGAAAAAGTGCCGCGGCAGTGCCTGAGCCAGGGCGCCGCCCAGTATCTTGCCCGTCCGGTAAGCGGCGGACGACTCTTCGAGGCTTTAGGAATTCCTCCGGTCGACAGAAACATTAAAGAGCACGAAACGGGCGACAACAACGTGCACTTGGAAGGTGCTCTTGGAATGCTCTTCAGTCCCACCAGCAAAATGCACCAGATCGCCGATGAAGTAACGCGCGTAGCGCCCACTTCCGCCACCGTCTTTCTTCGTGGCGAAAGCGGAACCGGTAAAGAAATTGTTGCTCAGGCGATCCATCAGTTGAGCGAACGACGCAATGAGCCGTTTGTACCGGTGAATTGTGGTGCCATATCTCCCCAGCTGATTGAAAGTGAGTTGTTTGGTCACGAAAAAGGCAGCTTTACCGGGGCGGTAAAGGAACACCGTGGGGTATTTGAAAGGGCAGACGGCGGTACGCTTTTCCTGGACGAAGTTACCGAAATGCCAATTGAGCTGCAGGTGAAGCTGTTGCGGGTGCTTGAAACTCACCGGTTTACCCGGGTTGGAAGTGATCGGGAGCTGTCCACGAATATACGCGTGATAGCCGCTACCAACCGGTGCCCGGACACGGAGGTGAAAGAAGGACGGTTTCGGTCTGACCTGCTTTACCGGCTTCAGGTTTTTCCCATTCTGTTGCCCCCGTTGCGAGAGAGGGCAGGAGACATCAAGCTGCTGGCGAAGCACTTTCTGTCAGAAATGAACGAACAGGAAGGTACCCGGAAGCGGCTGTCTGACAAAGCCCTGGCAGAGCTTGAGAAGTACACCTGGCCCGGTAATCTTCGCGAATTGAAGAATATCCTTCAGCGCGCTTTCATCATGTCGGACTCTGTCATTGGACCGGATCAGATTCCCGATGAAATTATGAACCCTTTGGAAGAAAGAGATACCCCGGAGGGCCCGTGTCTGCAAG
>JAWWAM010000044.1:0-12012 GCA_033721715.1 Marinobacter sp. | reverse complement strand
TTCCCACCAGTCCCCCGATGACATCAAGGCAAAACTCAATCTGGAGACCTCCCGGATCAACTGGCATGACCTGCAGGTTTATTACGCCCGTGGGCATGTGGTGAAGGTGTCCCCGGAGCTGGATCTGCTCGATGTGGCAGCCGAACTGGCGGCGGATAACACCGCCCGTTTCCAGCAATGGATGGGTCTCGGGCAGGTGGGTGACGTTGCCCCGGATCTTGCACAGCAATGGTATGACAATAATACCGAACTCTGGGCAGTGGTTATTGCGCCCTGGGTGCTGGTACAGGACAGGTCCGGCCATGTACTTCACTGAACTGGCCGGAGAAACGTCGTGAAATTGCACTATTTTCACGGCCGTGGCCCCTTGCGGGCACTGGTCATGGTTCGGGACCGGCGCCGGGTTGAACTTTTTATCAAACCGGTCGGCGAAGACATCTGGGCGCTGGTGGCGCTCAGTGGCTCGCTGGACGGCCAGCCCGAGAAGCATCGCTGCCAGGGCCCCTACCGTTCAATCGCCCAGGCCGAGGCGGTGCTGCGCAGTGTGGCGGGCGCCCTGATGGGTCAGGATTATCAGCCTCAGCCACAGGATTATGTCGTCTGGTCGGTGATGGCCCAGAGACTTGCGCGCACCATACGAACTGACCGCGACGCCAGTGCCGGCAGTTTCCATTTTGATCCGGATCAGTACGAGCCCATCGGCTGAGCTGCACCATCCATTAACACTATCCGAGGATTTCATGCTCACCGGCGCATTGCTGATACTGGCACCTCTTTTTCTGGGATTTGCCCTGGCACTGAATAATCGTCATCTGATGACAGTTATTCATTACAGTGTGGAAGGGCTGGTGTACTTCATCCTGGCTCTGTTGGGCCTGGGCCTGGGCCAGATGGAAGGGCTGGGTGCCGAACTCGGAGGCATGGCCTTTCAGGTTCTGATCCTCGTGGTTGCCCTGCTGGTGACGAACATGGCCGGTCTGTGGCTGTTTCACCGCTGGCAACCCATGACTGTTGAACGCCCGGAAGGCAATGTCAGCCCTGGCTATCGGCGGCTGTTTCTTGCCGGCCTCAAACCGTTGTTGGCGGTTCTGGCCGGGCTGCTTGCCGGGTATTACCTGCTCCCGGATATGCCCATGGCAGAACAGGTGGCCACATGGGCACTGATGCTGCTGCTTTTCCTGATCGGGATACAGTTGCGTAATGCCGGCCTGTCGCTGCGCAAGCTGCTGATGAACCGCCAGGGCCTGGGCATTGCGCTCTCTCTTGCTCTGAGTTCTCTGGCCGGCGGTATCGTAATGATTCCGTGGCTGGCCTTGCCCTGGCACGACGTGCTCGCCATAGCCTCCGGCTTTGGCTGGTATTCTCTCTCCGGTATTGTCATCGGTGATGCCCTGGGCCCAGCCTGGGGCGGCGTCGCCTTTTTGAACGATGTTCTGAGGGAAATTATAGCGCTGGCCATTATTCCCCTGTTGATCGCCAGTCGGCCTGCCATGGCCATTGGCTATGGCGGAGCGACTGCCATGGACTTCACCCTCCCCGTAATCCGCAGCAGTGGTGGTCTGGCCTGTGTGCCGGTTGCCATCGCGTCCGGTTTTTTGCTGTCGTTCCTGTCGCCGGTGTTGATGGCGGTGTTTCTGTCGTTGGGATAAATTGATGTGGTGCAGTGCATCTTGCAGTTGTGCCGTTAAACTGTCTCACAGTAAGCTGGCTTTATTGACAAAAGTTAATTGACCCCCCTACTTCGCCCGGAAACTCGATGCAGCGCCGTGACTTTCTTGGTTTCTCGATAGCCGCTGGTTTCTCTATGGCCGGCCTGGCCGGTTGCAGCAAGTCCGGACCTCTGGTTTTCGGGGTTCACCCCTGGATCGGCTATGAACCTCTCTATCTGGCAAAGGAGTTTGGCTGGTTGCCGACGTCTGTGATACTCAGCTCTGGCAGCACCTCCGGTGATTCCATGAGGGGGCTGCTTTCCGGTGAACTGGGAGGTGCCGCGTTAACCCTTGATGAAACCATTCGGGTCTGGTCTCAGGGCACAGAACTGGTAGTGGTTGCCGTCGCAGATGTGTCCGCAGGCGCCGATGTTCTCGTCGTCCGCCCACATATTGCGGAGCTGGCGGCCCTGCGAAATCAACGGATAGCGGTCGAGCTGAACGGGGTGTCGGGTATACTGCTGTTGAAAATTCTTGAAGTTGCCGGCCTTGCACGGGGCGACATTATCACGGTTGATTTGCCCGTCAGTCAGCATGCGGAGGCCTGGGCGGGCGGTGAGATTGATGCGTCTGTCTGTTATGAGCCTACGGCATCCGCGCTTCAGAGAGAGGGTGGGGTGCGGCTGTTTGACAGCAGTGACATACCCGAGACGATTTTTGATGTGCTCGTGGTTACCCGTGATACCGCGAACAGAAACCCCGGTGCGGTTCGCGACCTGGTTGCGGCTCATTTTACCGGCTTACGGCACCTGGTTAGGAGCATGCATGACGCGGTTTATCGTGTGGCCAGCCGACAGGGTATTGAACCGGTGAATGTCCGCAATGCATTGGCAACGGTCATGTTGCCGGATCTGGCGGCGAACCAGCGCTACCTTGTAGCATCCGGTCGGGTAGAAGCCATGGCGCGTTCACTTTCCCGGTTGATGCTCAGCGAGGGCATGATCCGCAGCGAACCCGGATTTCAACGTCTGTGCGATCCTGCCTTCCTGCCCAGGAGCGTGCCTTGAACGCTCGCTGGCGCTCCCTGCTTCTACTCGTGGTTTTTGTCACCGGGTGCCTGACGGCCACAATTGCCCCTGCCCGGGATACGTTGACGTTCGGCGTGTTTGCCTATCGCCCTGAGAGCATCATGCGCGAACGATATGAACCTCTGGTGCGCTATCTCGCCGAGCAAGTCGGTGCAGAGGTGAAACTCGAAGTGTTGAGCCAGGAGAATATGAGCCGCGCAATTGCCGCGAACAGGCTCGATTTCTTTCTCACCAACCCCAGTCATTTTCTATTGATACGTAGCGAACGGAGCCTGACCGGTGTGCTGGCAACTCTGGTCAGACGCGCTGGAGACACCTCCACCGCCAGCCTGGGTGGCGTCATTTTTACCACAACGGGGCGGGACGATATTAGCGGCCTGGAAGACCTCCGGGGTAAGAATATCGCCTCGCCAGGGGTACATTTTCTTGGGGGCTTCCAGGCACAGACTCTGGAGCTGCTGGAGGCCGGCATTGATATACGCCGGATGAACCGGGTCCGCTTTGTCGACACCCACGACCGGGTCGTCCGGTCGGTGCTCTCCGGTGACTCGGACGCGGGCTTTATCCGCACTACCCTTCTGGAAGAGATGGCACTGGCCAGCCCGGGCTTTCTTTCCCAGGTAAAGGTATTGAACCGCCAGACGCTTGCCGGTTTTCCTTATCTTGTGTCCACTCGCCTGTACCCCGAGTGGCCAGTGGTGGCTTTGCCACATGTTGATGAGCGTGACGTTCGCAGAATCGCCTCGGCACTGTTTGCCATCGAGCCGGAAGACGAAGCGGCTGTTGCAGCGGGTATTACCGGGTTTTCCCCCCCTGCTGATTACCAGTCCGTAGAGTACCTGGCCCGAACGCTTCGTGTGCCGCCCTACGATCAGATCCCCCAGGTAACCTGGGTCGACGTCCTGCACCAGTACCGGATCTGGGTCTTTACCATTGTTGTGCTGGTTATGCTGCTGTTTAGTGGTGCACTGTGGCTTGCGAGAAGCAGGCGTCAGCTGGCGACTCAACAGAAACGCTTGAAACGCCTGGTAGGTGACTGGCCCCAGCCGGCGTTGCTGATCCGGGACGGTGTCTTCGTCAATACCAATCGGGCTGCTGTTGACCTGCTCAGATACGCCTCGAATGCCTCACTCCATGGCAAGAGTCTGGGCGTCTTTTCCCCGGAAATACAACCAGACGGGCAGTTGTCCAGGCAGAAGCTGGAGCAGATCCTGGTTCGGGTGAGAGGCGGTTATGTGGAGCAGTGTGAGTGGGTATTGCAACGTTCTGACCGATCCGAAGTGTGGGTCGACATGACCCTGGCGCCGGTCCAGGATGAACGTGAAACCGAGCCCGTTATTCTTTGCTCCTTGTACGATATCACCCGGCGAAAAAGGGCCGAACAACGCCAGCGTCTGGCGGCAAGCGTGTTCGATCATGCCCGTGAGGCGATTTTTATTACGGATGGCCACGGCATGGTGATAGATGCAAACGACGCTTACCGGGAAATCACCGGCAGGGCACTGAACCGGGCGATCGGTCGCTTGCCGCCACTGCCGCTGGAAGAGGGCAGCGGCGTTTTTGCCAGTGCCCGGCACCAGGGCTTCTGGACAGGGGAGTTTTCCTGCAAACATCAAAACGGTGAGGCACTGGTTCTGGCAATGACCATCAGCAGTGTGTGTGGTGATCGCGGGGAAGTGTCCCATTTTGTGGGTATTTTCAGCGACATCAGTCGGCTCAAAGAGCAGGAGCAGAAGCTCCGGGTCATGGCTCATTACGATTCCCTGACAGGGCTGCCGAACCGGGTCCTGTTCTCTGACCGGCTACAACAGGCCATGGCGCTGAGCCGTCGTCAGGGTGGCAAACTGGCCGTCGTGTACATTGATCTGGACGAGTTCAAGCCGGTGAATGATGCGTTCGGCCATGAGGCCGGTGATCAGCTGCTGATTGAAATTGCCTCGCGGATGCGGTCGGTGCTCCGGGAAGAAGACACCCTGGCGAGGCTGGGGGGTGACGAGTTTGCAGCAATCGTTATGAACGTCCAGCAAGCGGATGCGTTGGAGGGTTTATTGGTACGACTGCTGGCCCGGGTCGCCGAACCGGTCTGGGTTGCCAATCACAGCGTGGAAGTGTCGGCCAGCATTGGCTACACCCTGTTCCCGCAAACCGACGACCTGGATGGCGACCAGCTACTACGCCAGGCGGACCAGGCCATGTACCAGGCCAAACATCAGGGCCGTAACCGTTACGTCGGGTTTTCGGCTCCCTCTGGCTGAGAAGCTCCGTTGAGGGGCTCTGTTGCTGGCTGCCAGGCCAGGGATTTATACCATTGGTCGCAGAGCCGCCGCACCGAGCTCAGGGTGTCCAGGGTTCGCTCTCCGGCGATTGGAGAGAGCTGTCCTTTGACGATCATGGCCAGCATGCATGATTTGAGCATGTGATAGGTCTTCTCGGTATCGTTAAAGGTTACTGGTGAGACTTTCGTTGCCGCCACCAGGGCCCTCAGCAATTCCACATACTCTTCAAGCTGCCCGGAAAGACAGGCCAGTTGGGGCAATTTCCGGGCCTCTCTCAACTGCAACAGGGCGGGTGCCAGAGCAGTGGCTTCGGCCAGATAGCGACAGGTAAGAATCGACCGTGTCAGTGCCTCGACTGTTGCCGGATGTATTTTCTCTGCACGGAGCCTGGAGATGTAGTCGGTAACCGACTGGTTGAGGCTCAGGCAACTTTCTGATTTCGGGCGTATTTGCGCAGGCTTCAGATCCTCGCGGTCAAGGCAAACGCGCAAGAGCCCGCGGTTGAGGTCGATAAGGCGTTTCATCTCCTGGTCAACAGCGCCCACGGCCAGCTCTGGCGTGGTTATCAGTGTGTTATCCAGAAATCGCGGTTCGGCGACGTCTTCTTCCCTGCTGCGAAACAGCCGCCCCAGAAATCGGGCAAAGGCAGGGGTAAACGGCAGCATGATAAAGGCCCCGAGCACATTGAACAGGGTGTGGAACAGCGCCAGGGAAACCGCAACATTGGCATCAAGCGACAACCAGTCTGCCAGTAATGCGACGGTCCAGAGCATAAGCGGCAGAACGAGGAGCGCGATAAGGCCCGTCACCGCATTGAACAGGATATGCCCAACGGCGAGGCGGCGGGCATTGGCTGTGGCCTTCAGAGCTGACAGGGCAGCCGTTGAGGTGGAACCAAGGTTTGCACCGATAACGGCTGCCGCAGCATTATCCAGGGGTATCAGGCCACCGGCGGCGGCCGTCAGGACGATGGCCAGTGCGGCACTCGAGGACTGGGTCAGGACTGTTGCGATAAAGCCGATCAGCATGAACGCGGGCAAACCGTAGTCGTTTTGCAGCAGGATGCTGTTGTCCAGGCCTCCGGTGAACGATTCCAGGGAGGCCTTGAGGATAGACAGGCCGAGGAAAAACAGGGCGAATCCGGCCAGTGCTTCGCCGAGGGATTGGCTGCGTGGATTGCTGGAGACCAGCTTGAGCCCCACCCCTGCGGCGAGAATCGGAAGAGCAATGGCTTCAATGTTGAAGCCGAATCCTACCAGGCTGACAAGCCAGGCGGTCATGGTAGTCCCGATATTGGAACCAAAAATAACCCCCAGGGACTGGCTGAGGTTCAGAAGGCCAGCGTTTACAAAACCAATGGTGGCCACGGTTACTGCACCGGATGACTGCACCAGACCGGTGATCAGAAAGCCGGCCGCGAGGCCTCGCAGCGGGGTTTTGGTCCAATGGCCCAGCATGTGGCGAAGATGATGCCCCGCAGCGCTTTTGAGTCCGTTGGTCATCATTTCCATGGCCAGCAGGAAGAGGGCAAGGCCGCCCAGAATCTGGAAAAGGGTCGCTATCATTTCCTGGTTTATGAGTCTCGAAGTGGAGTTACTGTGAGCTTAGCAGAGCGCCGGTGCATGCAAGGCGTTTGTCAGGCAAGAAACTTCCTCACATCAATCCTGTACTCTTCCGGATCGACGGATCGCACAATACGGTCCTGGCTACCCGGCTTTGCCAGATCAATGCTCTCAACGGTAATCGGCAGATGAAAACGGGTGTTGTACATGACGCGAACTACTGGCAGCCGTTGGTCATCGTCATTGGTCTCCACAACAACTCCGAGACGCCCGCTTTCCAGTAGTACCAGAGAGCCGATGGGGTAGAGGCCCACACAACGGATGAACTCTTTCACAAGGGCCGGGTCCAGGTGCCCGTTGCTCCACTCCAATAGCTTCTTGAGCCCCTGGGTGGGCGTCATACCCTTGTGGTAGACCCGGTCCGAGGTGATGGCGTCGTAAACGTCGGTGATGGCCACCATGCGCCCGTATACGGAAATCTCATCGCCTTTCAGCCCTTCCGGGTAGCCGCTGCCGTCCAGTCGCTCGTGATGCTCTGCTGCGGTAATAATGGTCAGTTCACCGATACCTTCGGTGGACGTCAGGATATCCCGCGAGTGCCGGGCATGGGCTTTCATTACCTCGAACTCTTCCGGCGTCAGCCGTCCTGGCTTATGCAGAATACTGTCAGGTGTGAGGATTTTGCCTATATCGTGGAGCAATGCGCCGACAATGATCTGGTGCAGCGTCTCCGTCGCTAGCTTGCGGAAGTTGCCAAACAGCGACATCAGTACGCTGAGGTTGACGGAGTGCTCGAGGAGGTAATTGTCCTTTTGGCGGATGCGGCCGAGGCAGCTCAGGGCATTGGCATTGCGGAAAATGGAACTCTGGAGCTCATCCGCCAGTTGGTGAATCGGGGCTATGTCGATGGTGCCTCCGATCTTGACGTTGTTCATCAGGTTGCCAATCAGGCCCTGGGCATGGCTGTGCACCTGCTGGGCGAACACCATTTCCTCGGCTACTGACACCTGCCTGAAAACGCCGGGCTTCAGCTCCCCGGCATCCAGCAGGGCTGTCTCGTTGCGGCTGTCCACTTCATGGGCGGGCTCCGAGTCCTGGGAATCGAGGCCCCTGGAAACATCGATGTAAACGTAGTCCACGCCTATCTGGCGGATCCTGTCGATGGTTTCCTCTTTTTTGATCACGCCCCGGCGCCGCTGGGTATTGTGAGGGATCCAGTCGTTATTCAGGTCGGCAATGTACATGCCGACCCTGAGGGCCGTAACGGGGATGCGTTTGATCATTGACGCGGGAAGAACGTCCTCAGGCTGTTGTCGTAGGTGGTTGCCAGTACCTTTTCCAGTGGGAGCTGTTTCACTTCAGCGATCTTTTCAGCCACAAAAGGAATATAGAAAGGTGCGTTTTCCTTGCCACGATAAGGTACGGGGGTCAGGAAAGGTGAATCGGTTTCCAGCAGGATCTGTTCGATCGGTGCCATACGCACGATGTCCCGCACGTTTTCTGCCTTGTTGAAGGTGGTGATCCCGTTGAAGCCCAGGCACCAGCCTTCGTCTAGCGCATATTGCGCAAGCCCGGGACCGGAGGTGAAACTGTGGATCACACCCCGACGCTTGAGGGTGGTCTCGAATTCTCTCAGGATCTCGATGGTATCTTCATCGGCTTCACGGCTATGAATCACTACCGGTCGATTCTTGTCGCAGGCAATCTGTAACTGGCGGCGGAACACCTCACGCTGCACGTTCCGGTCTGCATTGTCGTAAAAGTAATCCAGCCCAATCTCTCCTACAGCCACAATCTTATCGTCGCCAGCGTGGGCGCGGATCTCCTCTTCCGCGGCGTCGGAATACTTCTCGGCGTCATGGGGATGCACTCCCTGAGTACCGTAGACCCAGGGCGCAATCTGGCTGAGCTCTCGCACCGTCGCCAGGTTTTCCGGCGATACGGCGATGGTGATCACCCGCTCGATATTAACCCGTTGTGCCTCCGCCAGGGTTTCCCCAAGGGGGCGGTCCTTGAGGTAATCGAGGTGGCAGTGTGTTTCGATAATCGGATGATCAAATACGGGAATCTCGCGACGTTTTTTACTCATTGCCTGGTACTACACTCCAATGCAACCACGGTCATGGCTGCTATTCTGAACATTTGGTGTACCAAGTCTATCAGCTTGTTCGATTGTTGACCTGTATTACCGCCATAGCCAGTTGCATGGAGCACCCTGATGAAATTATCGGCTTTTGCCAGTTCCTTTCTTTTCGACCCGAAGAAACCCGCGTTCCGGGATTACCCGACGCTTCTGGACGATAATGAGAAACTGCCGGGGCTGGAAGCCAGCCTGGAGCAGATTGGCGAGTACCAGCGCCGGCTCTGGGCCAACCAGGCCAGGGCCTTATTGGTTGTCTGCCATGGGCCGGACACCAGTGGCAAGGACAGCCTGATCCGGACACTGGCCACCTACGCCGATCCTGCCGGTTTCCATGCCTGGTCCTTCGGCCGGCCCCGGGGCGCTGAAACCCGCCACGATTTCCTCTGGCGGGTAACGCCGTTCCTGCCGGGCTTTGGCGAAATGGTGGCGTTCAATCGCAGTCATCATGAAGCGGTCATTGCCGAGCGGGTATGGCCGGTTCACGAACCCGAGAGCTACAACTGGCTGAACCGTTACCGGTCTATCCGAAACTTCGAGAGCCACCTGGTGGACGAAGGCACTACGGTGGTCAAGATCTGGCTTAACCTGTCTGAGGACGAACACCGTGAGCGACTTCTCAAACGCCTCGACAAGCCCCGCAAACGCTGGAAATTCGACCAATCTGACATCGAAGGCTGGCAAAAGCGTACTCAGTACGAAACGTTCGCTGAAGAGGCCATGGCCGCGACGCACACGGAAGAAGCGCCCTGGTTTATCGTACCCGGCGACCGAAAGCCGCAGGCGCGGGCAATCGTTGCGGCGGTGCTGGCGGAGCAGCTGGAACGGCTGGCTCCGGACTACCCGCGAGAAGACGAAGGCGTGTTGAAGGAGTACAGGCGCCTGTTAGCCGAAAACGGCGTAAAGTGAACCAGACGGAGACGCAAATGCGCATTATTGTTGTGGGTGGCGGCGTAGTGGGTATGACCACGGCCTATGAGCTGAATCGCAGGGGCCATCAGGTAACGGTGCTGGAGCGCCACGAGATCGCGGCGAACGAGACCAGCAAGGGCAATGCCGCGCAGCGCTCCTACGGTGTGGTTTATCCCTGGGCGGACCCGTCCATGGTGTTGAAGGCCATACCCTGGCTGTTCAAGAAAGACGGCCCTCTGAAAATGAGTGTGCCACCCTCCCTCGAAACCCTGCGATTCATGTTCGCCACCCTGCGTTACGCTCTGTCCCCGGGCCTTTTCGGCCTGAACAAGCGCGCCATGCTCCGTCTGGGCATTCACAGTCGCGAACGCTTTCTGGCCCTTGAGCAGGAACTGGACCTGAGCTTTGACGGCGACCACAAGGGCCTGCTCCATCTGGCCAGCACGCCGGACGCCCTCGAAGGCTATCGTCAGACTCACCAATTGCTCACGGAGCTGGGCATCGCATCCCGCTTGCTGACCCCTGAGCAGGTTCGTGAAGCCGAGCCCGGAATGACCGGAAATGGTCCACTCTATGGCGCCCTGAGCTACGATACCGACGGCACTGGCGACTGCCATCTGTTTTCCCGCGAGCTGGCAAGCGCCTGTGAGTCCCGGGGTGTGAGCATCCGCTACAACACCGAAACCCTGCACCTTATCGCGGACAGTCAACGGATAACCGGCGTGGCCGTTCGCAACGAGGACGGCAAGGCAGAGACTCTGGAAACCGATACTGTGGTAATCTGCGCCGGCTGCTGGTCGGATCAGCTAACCCGCCCGCTGGGCCTGAAGCTGCCGATTTATCCGGTCAAGGGCTACAACTTCACCGTGCCTCTGGCCGACCCTGACCGGGCTCCGGTTTCCACGGTGCACGACGATAATTACAAGGTGGTTTCCACCCGCCTGGGTAATCGCCTGCGCGCGTCCGGTTTCGTGGAACTGGCGGGCTTCAACCGCGACATCCCCGAGGCGCGGCTGGCTACCATCCGCAAATCCGTGGAGTCCCGTTTTCCGGGCTGCGCCGACCTCAAAGCCGCGGAAAGCTGGACGGGTTTCCGTCCGATGACACCGGATGGGCCCGCCATTATTGGTCGCGGGCCCCGGGAGAACCTGTTTCTCAATACCGGCCATGGTACTTTTGGCTGGACGCTTTCTGCGGGCAGTGCGGAGGTGATTGCCCAGCTGATCGACGGGGAGGAGCCTTCCGTGTGTCTGGATGCGTTTCGGCCTGGGCGGTTTGCTGAGTAGTGCTTGGTCTGCGGCTTTGGGTGCTGGAGCCGTTCCGGGGGCCTCTCCCAAGATACGCTGTGAATACGTCCCTGTACGCTCGACGAAAACATCCATGTTTTCGACGATCTTGGGAGAGGCCCCCGGAACGGCTCCCGTGGCTCGGAGGTGCCTACTGATCGGAGCTGGACGATTTTCGGAGCTTGCGCTCGATATTCCCACAGAGAGTGTGGGCAAAGCCGACGTCTCTTTCGGTGAGCAAGGGCAACCGTTCAAATACCCACTGAGACAGCTTCCTATCTGAAGGCGCATCCAGTTCAGGGAGAAGCGTTTCCAAACGCTGACGCAGGGCACCCAGGCGGTCGTCCGGAGCTGCTGGCCGGAATTGTTCAGTAGGCGCAGAGGCCAGGCCGGACAACTCCCAGGCATAGAGCATGACTGCCTGGGACAGGTTCAGCGACGGGTAGGTTACGGCCATGGGAATGCCTGTGAGCAGGTCGCACAGTGCCAGTTCGTCATTGGACAGGCCCCGGTCCTCGCGGCCGAATACCAGGGCGGCAGTGGCTACCGAGGCACCCTTGCGGGCGATGATATCTCGCAGCTGCGCGGGCTCGTGCCAGTCCTGCCTTTGGTGGCGGGGTTTGGCGGAGGTGCCCATTAGCAGGTCTACGGAGTTTCTTACCGTTGCCAGATCAGGGAAAATGCGCGCATTGTCCAGGATATGATCGCTGCCATGGGCCAGCCAGTGAGCTTCCGGGCGCGTGTGCAGGTCGGAATTGACCAGCCATAGTTCGCCAAATCCCATGGTGCAAAGGGCGCGGGCGGCTCCCCCCACGTTTTCGGGAACCTTAGGTTCGACAAGTACAAAGGCCAGTTGCATGACGTTACCTCCGGCGGCGAGTTTACACCACGGCGCTGAATCTTTTTACCAGCAATGGCAGCGCCTGAACGAATGGCTGGCACAGCACCGTGAGCTGTGGCAACCAGCGCCGTTTACCGACCCCAGCCCTGCCTGGGTGCGAAAATGGCCTTCCCTGGCGGAACGGGTGGTAAACCTTTCTGACCGGGACTGCCAGCGCCTGGACGATGACCCCAGCGCACTTGCCGGCTTGCTGGGGCG
>JAWWAM010000043.1:0-12059 GCA_033721715.1 Marinobacter sp. | reverse complement strand
GGGGCGGATTCAGGATCATCTGCGCAAAGGGACGTTAAAGCTGGACCAGCTTACAACTCTGGTTCTGGATGAAGCAGACCGGATGCTGGATATGGGCTTTCAGGAGGCGGTTGAGGACATCATCAGTCAGGCTCCGACAAAAAGGCAGACGCTGATGTTTTCCGCCACCTGGCCGGAGAATATCCGCAAGCTCAGTGAACAGTACCAGAGCAATCCGGTGGATGTGAGAATCGACAGCCAGTCTCTTGAGTCTGACATTACCGAGCGCTTTTATGAAATTACGCCGGGGCAGCAGGTTCAGGCACTGGCTGCGTTGCTGTCGCTGCATCAGCCTGCATCGTGTATTGCCTTCTGCACCCGTAAGCAGCAGTGCGATGAGGTGGCCAGTGAACTGAATGGCCTGGGATTTGCGGCCTTGCCTCTGCACGGAGACCTGGAGCAGCGAGACCGTGACAGTGTGCTCGTGCGCTTTGGCAATCAGAGCTGTTCTGTACTGGTTGCAACCGATGTTGCCGCCCGTGGGCTTGATATCAAGTCGCTGCCGTTGGTGGTCAATGTAGAGCCTGCCCGGGATCCGGAAGTGCATACCCATCGGGTAGGAAGGACGGGGCGCGCGGGAGAGCAGGGGCTGGCCGTGACATTCTGCACACCGGCGCAGGCGCATAAGATCAACCGCCTGGAGGCCGGGCGCCAGCAGCCGGTGGAGTGGGGAAGCACGGCAGACCTGTTAGCCACGCCTTTGAAGCCAGCCGAGCCCGCTATGAAAACCCTGTGCATCGCGGGTGGTCGAAAAGACAAGGTCAGGCCCGGCGATGTCCTGGGCGCGTTAACCGGTGAGGCCGGGCTTCCGGGCAAGGTGGTGGGGAAGATAGACCTCTTTGATTTCCAGTGTTTTGTGGCGGTTGAAAAGGAATCAGCGGCTACAGCCCTGAAAAGGCTGGAACAAGGTCGCATAAAGGGGCGTAAAATGCGTGTGCGTTATGCATGAATGAGAATCAGTTTTACCTGCCCGAGGCCCGTCACTATGGGCCAGGGTGCTCGGAAACCACCTATTGAAACCTGCAATTAGGTTGCTCAGTGGGTCGGAAAACGGTAAATTACGCGGGATTTTGCCCCCCGAATTGGCCTGCCCTTGGAGGTTCTTCACTGGATAACAGGCAGCTCGGGAAAATCAACAACTCAATACAGGTAGCTATTCGTTATGAATGAGCTGATGTCACAAGCCATCGATCTGATGGTCGCAGGCATGGGGTTTGTTTTCGCATTCCTGATCATCCTGGTGTTTGCAACCCTGCTCATGTCAAAACTGGTGCTCCGGTTTGGTCCAGCTGAGCCTGAACCTGCCACTCCGGCCCGTAATTCACGTGCAAAGCCCTCAGCGCCGTCGCCAGTCGATCCTGACACCGCTGAAGCTATTAAAAAAGCGATTGCACAATACCGGTCACGCCACAAGAAGTGACCTGGCAGACAGATTAGAACCTTTAAACAGAAGGCTGACACGATGACTGACACAAAGAAACCGCTGGGGATTACGGACGTTATTCTGCGTGACGCCCACCAATCCCTGCTGGCCACCCGCATGCGGCTTGACGATATGCTGCCCATCGCCGAGAAGCTGGACAAAGTAGGCTTCTGGTCTCTGGAATCCTGGGGTGGAGCTACCTTTGACTCCTGCATTCGCTATCTGGGCGAGGACCCGTGGGAGCGTATTCGTGAGCTGAAAAAAGCCATGCCCAACACTCAGCAGCAAATGCTTCTGCGCGGCCAGAACCTTCTGGGCTACCGGCATTATGCAGATGATGTGGTGGACCGTTTCTGTGAGCGCGCCGCCGAAAACGGCGTAGACGTGTTCCGTATTTTCGATGCGATGAACGATCCCCGTAACCTGGATCGCGCCATCAAGGCCGTTCGTAAGACGGGCAAGCACGCCCAGGGCACGATCGCCTATACCACCAGCCCGGTACACACTATCGAAATGTGGGTAGAGCTGGCGAAGGAAGTCGCGGACATGGGCGCGGACTCCATCGCTATCAAGGACATGGCCGGTATTCTCAAGCCTTATGTTGCTTTTGATCTGGTCAGCCGTCTGAAGAAAGAGCTGGATATCCCGATTCACATGCAGTGCCACGCCACGACCGGTATGTCTACCGCAACCGCCATCAAGGCAGCGGAAGCGGGCATCGATAACGTGGATACTGCCATCTCCTCAATGAGTATGACCTATGGCCACTCGCCCACCGAAGCGGTGGTTGCGATTCTGGAAGGAACCGATCGTGACACAGGCCTCGATCTGAACCTGCTTGAAGAGATTGCCAGTTACTTCCGTGAGGTCCGTAAGAAGTATGCCAGATTTGAAGGCAGCCTCAGGGGCACCGACTCCCGCATTCTGATTGCCCAGGTTCCGGGTGGCATGTTGACCAACATGGAAAACCAGCTGAAAGAGCAGAACGCGGCCGACAAATTCGACCAGGTTCTGGATGAAATTCCCAAGGTACGTGAAGACCTGGGCTTCATCCCGCTGGTAACACCGACGTCTCAGATCGTCGGCACCCAGGCGGTACTGAACGTACTGACCGGAGAGCGTTACAAGTCCATCTCCAAGGAAACCTCCGCCATTCTCAAGGGCGAATACGGTGCTGCACCTGCGGCAATGAACAAGGAGCTGCAGGATCGCGTTCTGGACGGAAAAGAGCCAGTCACCTGCCGTCCGGCCGACCTGATCGAGCCGGAAATGGACAAGCTGACCGAAG
The DNA here is from genome assembly GCA_033721715.1 of Marinobacter sp. Lineage (GTDB taxonomy): Bacteria > Pseudomonadota > Gammaproteobacteria > Pseudomonadales > Oleiphilaceae > Marinobacter. The sequence goes on along the minus strand of JAWWAM010000043.1, from coordinate 9,309 downwards.
AGCTCAGGAATATCGCGAAAGAGAAGGACATCAAGCTGGCCGAGCAGGAAGTGGATGATGTTCTCACCTACGCCCTGTTCCCGCAGATTGGCCTCAAGTTCCTTGAGAATCGCGGTAACCCGGATGCGTTCGAGCCGGTACCAACCAAGGAAGACGCAGCAGCGGCATCGGTTCCAGCCAAGAAGGGTGGCCCGGAGACCTACACTGTGGAAGTTAATGGCAAGGAGTACGTGGTTGCCGTTAGCGAGGGTGGCGAAATAAGCCAGATCGAAGGCAAGGGCGGTTCCGGCGCAGCGGCGCCTGCCGCTTCCTCGCCGGCGCCAGCTCCTGCCGGCGGTGGCGAACCGGTTCCGGCACCTCTGGGTGGCAACATCTTCAAGGTACTGGTTTCTCCGGGTGACGCTGTTGAAGAAGGCGATGTGCTGATAATCCTCGAAGCCATGAAAATGGAAACCGAGGTGCGCGCACCCAAGGCCGGTACCATCGGCGAAGTCTTCATCAAGGTCGGTGATGCCGTTGCCGTTGATGATGAAATGCTGACAATCGCATAAGGGCCAGCATTCCATGGATAAATTAATGACGTTGTGGACGGGCAGTGGCCTGTTCAACATAGAAATTGGCCAGGTGGTGATGATCGTCATCGGCCTGTTGCTTCTGTATCTTGCGATCCGCAAGAAGTTCGAGCCTTTGCTGCTGGTACCGATTGGTTTTGGTGGCATTCTGGCGAATATTCCGGAGGCTGGGCTCGCCCTGTCTGCGGCGGAAAATGCCCTCCATTTTGCCAAGCCGGAAGTTCTGGCGGCTTTGGCCAGCACTCTGGATGTTGGTTACCAGGCGGGGCAGGCTGTAACCCCCGAGGTAAAAGAGGCGTTTAAGCTTGCCTTCAAGGATGCGGGGTATTCTACCGTTAGCGCAGCTAACGCCATTGCCTCTGACCATGGTTATGGCAACGGCATGCTCTACAACTTCTACACCATTGTTATTGGCAGCACCGTTGGCCCGTTGCTCATCTTCATGGGTGTAGGTGCAATGACGGACTTTGGCCCGCTGCTGGCGAACCCGAAGACATTGCTGCTGGGCGCTGCTGCCCAGTTCGGTATCTTTGGCACGGTGCTGGGCGCTGCTCTGCTGGACTGGTTGGGCATTCTTGACTTCACCATTCTCGAAGCCGCTGCGATTGGTATCATCGGTGGTGCGGACGGCCCCACATCCATCTATGTCTCCAGTGTTCTGGCTCCACACCTGATTGGTGCGATCGCGGTTTCAGCCTACGCTTACATGGCGCTGGTTCCGATGATTCAGCCACCGATCATGAAGGCGCTGACAACGCAGAAAGAGCGGGCCATCAAGATGTCCCAGCTGCGCCCGGTCACCAAGAAAGAAAAGATCGTATTCCCGATCGTAGTGCTGGTTGCTGTTGCACTGTTCCTGCCCGATGCCGCTCCGCTGCTGGGTATGTTCTGCTTTGGTAACCTGATGCGTGAGTGTGGCGTGGTTGAGCGTTTGAGCGACACTGCCCAGAACGCACTTATCAATATCGTGACCATTTTCCTGGGGCTGTCGGTTGGCTCCAAGCTGATGGCAGACAAGTTCCTGGATGGCCAGACTCTGGGCATCCTGGGGCTGGGTATTGTGGCGTTCGGTGTTGGTACGGCGTGTGGTGTTCTGATGGCGAAGCTGATGAATGCTTTCGTCAAAGAACCCATCAACCCGTTGATCGGTTCTGCCGGTGTATCCGCGGTGCCGATGGCAGCACGGGTGTCTAACAAGGTTGGTCTTGAGGCCAATCCGCATAACTTCCTGCTGATGCACGCCATGGGCCCGAACGTGGCCGGCGTTATCGGCTCTGCGGTCGCTGCGGGTGTAATGATCAAGCTTCTGGGCTGATTGTTTCACTTCAGTAAATAAGGAGACCCCGCGTTTGCGGGGTTTTCTTGTTTTCGTAGCCTGTGAATTTTGGGGGGTGACGAGCCGGTGTGGAGCCTCCTTTCAGGAAACGCTACGAGCACATCCATGTGCGCTTGACTCCGGCCATCCATGGCCGGAGACATTCCTGAAAGGAGGCCCCACACCGGCTCTGCAAGCTTCACAGATATCGCTCAATGCTCCACGTAGTTAATGTAGGTTGGATTAGGCGAAGCCGTAATCCGACAACTAATGAAAATCCCGTGAATTAACGGGCAACGTTTGAATTAAATGGCTTAAATCCGACAACCTTCCTGCCATCACATGAACAATATCCCCCTCTCTCTCCAAGACACCCTTCACATGTAACAACCGCGCCGTTATCAGCGGCTTTCTTTGCCGCCGCGCCGTTTCCAGCCACACCACCACATTCACGTTACCGGTTTCATCTTCCAGGGTAACGAAGGTAACGCCAGAAGCAGAACCGGGGCGTTGGCGGCCGGTGACCAGACCGGCGACCTGGACGGGGATGCCGGTTTTGGTGGTTTTGAGCTGTTCGGCGCTAAGGCAGAATTTCAGGTGGCCCTGTTCACGGAGCAGGGCCAGGGGGTGGCGTTGCAGGGTCAGGCCCTGGCTGGCGTAGTCGGCGAGTACGTTCTGGCCTTCCGTGGGTTCTGGCAAGTGTACGCAGGTGGCGTCCGGGAGGTAGTCGCTGCTGCTCTCTGCGGCAAAAAGCTCGGCGGGTTGTTCGTGGCCGAGGAGTTGCCAGTAGGCCTGGTGGCGGTTGGTGGTGAAGTCGGGCATGGCGTTGGCGCCGGCCAGGAGCTCCATCTCCCGTTGGTTCAGCCCTGCCAGGCGGCGGAGTTCTTCGGTAGTCCGGTAACCCTGCGGTGGGCGAAGCCGGCAAAGCTGCTCACCACCGGTGGTGGACAAGCCTTGTATCAACCTCAGGCCCAGGCGTAGTTGGCGCTCAGGGCCTTCGAGGGTGTGATCCCACTGGCTGTGATTTACATCTGGTGGCAGTACGGTGACGTTATGGCGGCGGGCGTCCTGAACCAGCTGGGAGGGTGAGTAGAATCCCATGGGCTGGCTGTTAAGCAGGGCGCAATAAAAAGCTGCAGGGTAGTGGCGTTTTATCCACGAGGACACATACACCAGCAACGCAAAACTGGCGGCGTGGGATTCCGGGAAACCGTAGCCGCCAAAGCCGCAGATCTGAAGGTACAATCGTTCGGCAAAATCGGCATCGTGACCTCTTTCGAGCATGCCGTTGATGAGCTTGTCCCGAAAGGGGGTCAGATCGCCGTGGGACTTCCAGGCAGCCATGGCGCGGCGGAGCTGGTCGGCCTCTCCCGCGGAGAAACCAGCGGCCACCATGGCCAGTTTGATCACCTGTTCCTGAAAGATGGGCACACCCAGGGTGCGCTCAAGGACTTTGCGTACCGCATCGTTGGGGTAGTCCACCGGCTCCAGCCCATGTTTACGGCGCAGGTAGGGGTGCACCATATCGCCCTGGATGGGGCCGGGACGGACAATGGCAACTTCGATCACCAGGTCGTAATAGGTGGTCGGTTTCAGGCGCGGCAGCATATTGATCTGGGCGCGGGATTCCACCTGGAAGACACCGATACTGTCGCCTTTCTGCAGCATGGCGTAGGTGGCCGGGTCTTCCTGGGGAATATCCTGCATGGCAAAGGGAAGTCCCTTTTCTTCACTGATCAGATCCAGGGCCTTGCGAATCGCAGTCAGCATGCCAAGGGCAAGTACGTCCACTTTCATCAGGCCCAGGCTTTCCAGGTCGTCCTTGTCCCACTGGATGACGGTCCGGTCTGCCATGGCGGCGTTTTCTACCGGTACCAGTTCGGCCAGCGGGCCCGCACTGATGACAAAACCGCCCACATGCTGGGACAGGTGGCGCGGGAAGCCGAGCAGGGTATTCACCAGGGAAAAGAACTGGTCGGCCACTTTCGGGTTGCGGGTCAGGTGTTTGTCGAGAATCTGCTGGCGCCAGCTGCTGGCCTTGTCCCGCCAGTCGATGCCTTCCAGCAGCTGTTCCACCATGGCCGGGTCAAAGCCCAGGGCCTTGCCCACATCGCGAATGGCACTGCGTGGCCGGTAGCGGATCACAGTGGCTGCCAGGGCGGCCCGTTCGCGGCTATAGCGCCGGTAAATGTACTGGATGACCTCTTCCCGCCGTTCATGCTCAAAGTCCACGTCGATGTCGGGTGGCTCGTCACGGTCTTTGGAGATGAAGCGCTCGAACAGCAATTCCACCCGTGCCGGGTTTACCTCGGTGATGCCCAGGCAGTAACACACGGCGGAGTTGGCGGCCGAGCCCCGTCCCTGACAGAGGATGCCTTTGCTGCGGGCAAAGGCAACGATATCCTGAATGGTGAGGAAGTAGTGCTCGTACGCCATCTCCGAGATCAGGGACAGCTCTTTGCGGATCAGGCCCTGAACACTTAATGGTGTGCCGTCGGGGTATCGCCGGCGTTCGCCTTCGCGGGTCAGCCGTTTCAGATAGGCCGCCGGTGACTCTCCTGCCGGTACCAGGTCGGGCGGGTATTCGTAACGCAGGCTGCCGGGCTCGAAGGTGCATTGTTGGGCAATAACCAGAGTCTCCCGAAGCCAGATGGCGGGAAACAGACGTTGCAGGACCGGCAATGGTCGCAGGTAGCGTTCGCCGTTCTGGAACAGACAGTGGCCGGCATTCTCCAGGGTGGTGTGGTTGCGCAGGGCAGTGAGCACATCTTGCAAGGGCTGACGATCGCGGGTGTGCATGTGCACTTCGCCGGTGGCAACCACCGGGCAGCGTATGTGGTCGGCCAGCCAGCGTACACGGGCCAGTTGCAGTTCTTCCCCGGCCTCAAGGGTGCGGGTGGTGGCGATCCACAGGGCAGGGTCAAACAGGCGTTGCAGCCATTCACCACAGGCCAGGGCCTGATCGGCATCCGCCTCGCCAGGTGAGGGGGGCAGCCACAGGCACAGGCAGTCATCCAGAGTGTGGGTTTCAATATCCCGAAAAAATAGCCGGTACTGGCCTTTCTCAGCCCGGCGCCGTCCGGTGGTGATTAACTGGCAGAGCTGTCCATACCCTTTGCGGGTGCGGGCCAGCAGAATAAAACGGGGCATAGCAGTGCCAGGCGGGGCATCTTCAAGTTCAAACCAACTGCCGGTAATCAGCTTTACCGGACTGTCTTTCAGTGCAGCCCAGGCCCGGGGAATACCGGCGACCGAACAGGCGTCGGTGATTGCCAGGGCGGAATAGCCCATTTCCAAAGCGCGCTCTGCCAGCTCCTGAGGGTGAGAGGCCCCGGTCAGAAAGGTAAAATTGCTGAAGCAGAACAGCTCTGCGTAGGTAAACTCGCTCATCAACCGAACCATCCGTGGACGAACCAGCCATCCCGCACGTCCCTGAACACCCAGGCGAGCTGGCCGCTGTCCAGTTGCGCAATGTAATAGTCCCTGTGAACCCTCTGGCCATCCCACCAGCCACCGCTGATGCGTTCCGGCCCCGAGAACCATCGGCACGGGGCTGCGGTCAGCGGTTGCGGGCCCTTAAGCAACCATAACGGACGACGGGGCAGTTGGGTGTAATCCGGCAGCCGGGTGCCAGGCCTGCGCAGCACTTCAGAGGCAGACCAGGCACGCTCCGGCCGGTGATCCGCCTGTGGCGATAACTGCTGCAGGGCCGACTCACCAAGCCGCGCCTGCAAACGGCTGATCAGGGTATGCCAGGCTTCATTCAGATCCTGGGTTTCACCCAGAAGATCCCGGCCAGTGCCGGCTTCCCGCCCCAGGAAGCGTCTGACCGACAGCACCAGCGATATCACCGGTGCTCTCAACGGCTGCTGCTCCAACCGCAGGCGAATCAGGTTCAGGAACGTTTCAGAGCGATGCTCCGGGCCGGACGTACGAACCCGCAGGCGGGTAGGTTCCTCGTGCCGGTGCCGCAGAACCAGCAACAGGCTGTCGGTATCCTGCTGGCGCCAGCACAGGTCTTCCTCCAGTTCAGAGAGAGTGCGCTGGAGGGAAAACAGCAGGCCCTGGGACTGTTCAACTTCCTGGACAAAGTCTATTTGCTGGCGAAAGTAGTGAGGGGGATGCCAGGGCGTTTTTGGGTCTGCCCGATTACCCTGGATTTTCTGCACATAGGCCAGGGTTTCCGGCGAAAGGCGACGGGCCAGCTCGTTGGAGGGTAGGGCAAGCACCTCCCCAAGGGTGTTCAGGCCGATACGTTGTAGCCGGGTACGGGTTTTGTCCTCAAACTCTGCCGCCATCAGGGACATCTGCCCCAGCGCACGCAGAATATGGCCCTTGTCTGCCGTGCATTCACCCTTGCCCGTGCGGGCAATCAGCCGGGCCGAGAGTGGTGTATGGCCGATAGCAATCCAGGCATTAAGCTGGCGTTCGTTCAGCCCCTGTTCCACAGTCTGCCACACGGCTGGCAGCCCGCCATAAAGCCGCTGCAGGCTGCCTACTTCCGCCAGCAGGCCATCAGGGGGCACCAGTACGATATGGGCTGCATAGCGGTACAACCAGCGTGCCTGGTCTTCCAGGATCCGCGCTTCCTGTTGGTGGTCTGCCCGTACCAAGCCCAGCTCCGGCACCAGGCTGATGGCGGTTTTCAGGCGCATGCCAGCCCGCACACCCTGAGCCCGCGCTCTTGGGCAGGCCTGGATGACTTTCTGGCCTGTGCCTTCCACTACGGCCAACGCCCCCTCGTTTTCACGGGAGCGGCGACTATGGTCCAGCAACAGGTGAGGGAAGTGCAGGTACAACCAGAGCATGATGACCTTACCCGGCCCGGCCAGACCAGGGGCCCTGAACTACCCGGGGTGCCTCCTGGAAAGCCAGATCGGCCCGGTGGTGCATGGCCAGCGAACAGCTTTGCCCCGGCCAGCTACCGCGGCGTTTCAGCACATTCACCCTGAGATCCTGATGGTCTCCGGGAGCCAGTTCCAGGCGCAGTGCCGCCGGGGAATTCTGTTCGGCGTAGCGGCGTTCACGGAACAGCACACACACATTGCTGCCTGCCTCGGCTGCCAGTTGCAGGCGCCGTATTTCCCGGGCGGCCAGTTTCCCGGGCCAGACCATGACTAGGCCGGTTATCGGAGAGCGCAGACAGTTTTCCAGTGTCCACAGGAGGTCGCCCTCGTCTTCGGTGTGGATGAGTATCACCTGGTCCAGATTGACCCCCTCCCGGGCGAAGGCGGGAGCGTATGGGGTGTGGGGTGGGTTTATCCAGAATACAGTTTTGCCACTGTGAGACAGCCGTTGCATTAAAGGTAGTAACAGCTGCAATTCCCCGATGCCTGGCGCATCCAGCAAACACTCGCTCAATGCGCCCCTGGGCCAGCCGATGCCCCCGAGCTGGTTGTCCAGCGCCTGATAACCGGTTGGCTCTGCCGACTGATTGGTACGGATATGCTGGTGCCCCTGCCATACACGGGCATCCTGCATCAGCGTGTTCAGAATCTCGCTCATGGAAAACTCTCGATATACTGTTTAAATATACAGTATTCTGAAAGTCGGCTGATTTCAAGGACCGGGTTGATAATCTGCTGGAACCAACCCACGCTTGTAGTACACCCATCAACCAGGGAGGTTGAAAATGAGTGAGTTGACGAAACAGAACTGTGAAGCCTGCAGTGCAGACGCACCAAAAGTGACTGCTGAGGAAAAACAAACCTTGGGAAAAAACGTGCCAGACTGGCAGGTGGTCGAACTGGGTGGAGAAGAACAACTACAACGAGTGTTCAAACTCAAGAACTTCGCCCAGGCCCAAGCATTTACCAACAAGGTGGGCGAGCTGGCCGAAGCCGAGAACCACCATCCGGCCATCCTGTTGGAATATGGCAAAGTGACGGTACGCTGGTGGACCCACAAGATCGGTGGCCTGCACAAAAACGATTACATCATGGCGGCACGCACTGACGCAGCCTACGAGGAGATGCAGTGACTCAACCCATCTTCAGGGAAGTGCTTTCGACTGTCGTCATCGGTGTTGAACCAATGAGGCATTAGCGGCGTAGCAAATAAATATCGACCGGATAAGAGTTTTGTTGGTCAGAGCCGCCCGCCGGATGGCAGGGCTTAATTCAGCTTGAGAAAGGATATCTGAGATGACTATTTTTGAGGAGCTTCGGGCAGATCATGACAGGCAACGAGAGCTAGTCGATCAGCTACTCGTGACCAGTGGCGCCACTGATGAGCGTGATCGCTTGTTCTTGAACCTGAAAAAGCAGCTCGAGGACCATGCGCTGGCAGAGGAGAGGTATTTCTACGTGCCCTTGATGCAGTTTGATGCCACTCAAGAAAAGGCCCGGCACAGCGTGGCCGAGCATCACGAGCTTGAAGAGTTGATTGAAGCCGTATCCGGTACCGGGCAGGATTCGTCAGCCTGGCTTGCTCACGCAAAAAATCTCGCCCATAAGTTACTGCATCATCTCGAAGAAGAAGAGCAGGAAGTGTTTCCCAGCGCCGGCAAGGTGCTCGGAGAAAACGAGAAAACCTCGCTAGGATCGGATTACCGGCGCGAGATGCAGAAACGAACGTCTCCCTGAGCATGAAGCAAACGCCGCAAAGAAAGCATGCGAACGTTGAAACAGAAGGAGGAGGTATATGAGTGCGCCGCTAAATGGAAAGAAAATTGCGTTTCTTGCGACAAATGGTGTTGAACAAATCGAATTGACTCGTCCTTGGAAAGATCTCCAGGGCGCAGGTGCAGAGCTGCATCTTATTTCGCTGAAAGAAGGTGAAATTCAGGGTTACCACCACCTGGATAAAGCGCACACCTTTCCGGTGGACAAAACGGCAGCAAACACCGATGCGAACGACTACGATGCGCTGATTCTGCCTGGGGGTGTGGCCAATCCGGACGCACTGAGAACGGACGAAGCTGCGGTTTCGTTAATCAAGCAATTCTGCAACAAGCATAAACTGGTGGCCGCCATCTGCCATGCGCCCTGGACGCTGATCGAAGCGGATAAGGTTCGCGGCCGCACACTGACGTCGTTCCCCAGTCTGAAAACCGATATTCAAAACGCCGGCGGAACCTGGGTTGATGAGCCAGTACACAATGACAATGGTTTGATTACCAGCCGAGTTCCGGATGACCTGGACGACTTTTGCGCCGCCATCATCGAGGCGCTGTCGCCGGCTGGCTATAGTGGGTGAAATTGACCTCTTTCCGGACTACAGCGGCAAAAGCGAACCATACCTGGGCCATGGGGGCGAATCTGAAGCCGCTGTTCTCCGCGTGTGTGCCGGGCATGGCACAGAACTAGGGAGGTGAAAGTCCTCCTGCCAGGTGTTCGCAGAGCCGGCGGCTAGGAGAAGGGCAAGGGCGTCATCGCGAGGTAGGGTCTTGGAGGAAGCCCAAAGAGCGCGGTAGACCGGCCC
>JAWWAM010000042.1:0-12073 GCA_033721715.1 Marinobacter sp. | reverse complement strand
GTTTGCACTTATTATCTCGATCTTTTCCTGCCTCGTCATAGGCGCCTTACACCTATGATTTTTGGCTATTAATCGCTTCGGGAGAAAGTCGATGAAGGCAAGCAAGCACTCGCCTCGGGCGTTGCTGTGTTCAGTACTATTGTCCATTCCTCTGTTCGGTCAAGCTGAGACTGTTAATTGGGCGAATTGGCTCACTGGCCAGATAAGCAAGCACCCGGAGGTACTGGCAGCGACAGAGCAGGCGGCAGCGCGGAAAGAGGACGCTGAGGCAAGCGAACAACCGCTGTATAACCCGGAGTTGTCCGTAGGAGCAGACAGAACGGGCAGTGAGAATAACTTTGAGGCAGGGCTGTCACAAACGATCGATTGGTCTGATCAACAGGGCGCATTACAGGAGAAGGCAAAGCTGATCAGGCTGTCTGCGCAAGCTGGCTTGAGCGAAGCAGTTCTGACACAAACGTCTGAATCATTGTTTGCGCTTGTCGAGTGGCGCGCCACTACGCTGTTTGAGGAAATTGCTGAATCCCAACAGCAGCGCCTGGATGCTTTGCTGGACCAGGTTGAACAGCGCCAGCAGGCAGGTGATCTGGGGCGTGCCGATGCAGAGCTTCTGTTTCTAAATCTATCCCGTCAGTTGAGCGAAGTCGCCCAGGCAAAGGCCGCAGTTGATCGGGCAGAAACTCAGGTTCAAGAACGTCTGCCGGACTGGAGGCCTCAGGATGGGGGAATCCCCGAGTATATATGGCCAGCGCTGGAGTCCCAGATTGGTGAGGCTGATCTGCTGTCACACCCGTCAATTGCAGTCGCTCGAGCCGAGTGGCAGGTGCTGAAAAGTGAGGCAGAGGTTGCGAGACGCAAAGCCACAGCATCGCCGACAGTAGGGCTGAGCGGAGGGCGTGACGGCGGCGAGAACGTGGTTGGCCTGACATTCTCGATCCCTCTGAACGTCCGTAATAACTACAGCGCTGAAATCCGGGCCGCGAATCGACGGGCTCTGGAGGCCGAAGCGCGGTTTCAGGCGCTCTACCGGAAACAACAATATGACCTGGCAGGCGCTCGCGCTTCCTGGAAGCGATACGACAAGCAACTTCGTCGATGGAAAGAACTATCCCAGGGGCGTGTACAGCGAAGTGCCGATTTGCTTGAGAAGCAGTGGCAGGTCGGCGACCTCTCCACCTCTGAGTATCTCCAGGCGTTAGGCCAGCGCGCGGAGAGCCTGAAAACCGGTATTGAACTGGAAAAGCTGGCGCAGCTGGGCCTGATTGAACTCTTGAGCCAGTCTGGCGAACTGATCACCCCCTTCCAATAATATTCTGGAAACTGGATAGTCATCATGAAAAAAACTCTGATTTCAGTATTTGTATTGACGCTGTTTATAGCTCCCCCTTCATTGGTGCAGGCCGAGGAAGATGCGCATAACGAGGCGGGCCATGATCATGCCGCCGGTGGCGACGATCATCGAGAAGGTACCGGTGAAGAGGATGAGCATGAGGGCGGGCATGCTGAAGAACGTGAGCATGAAGAGGAAGAAGGTCATGGCCACGAAGAGGAGAGCGATGGTGGTCATGAAGAATCAACTACCGCAAGCATCAATGCCAAACAGAAAGAGCTCGCCGGCATTGAGGTAGCAACCCTCGAGAGCAAGCGCGTTGACTATGAAATCTACGCTCCCGGTGAGCTGCTGACCAACGGCTATACCAGCTATCACGTGTCCCCCCGGGTTGCCTCGGTGGTGTTGAGACGTCACGTGGAATTGGGTGAGCACGTAACCAAAGGTCAGCAACTGGTAACCCTGTTCAGTGAGACGGTGGCACAGGCGCAGGCTGATTACAGGAAGGCTTTTCCTGAATGGGAGCGAATCAGCGGGCTGGGTCGTTCCGTGGTTGGTGATCAGCGGTTCAATACGGCGAAAGCGAATATTGAAGCGGCGAGGGCGACTCTGCTTGCTTATGGGCTAAACGATGATGACATTGGTGCGTTGAAGGCCAGCGGCGTAGGTAGTCTCGGTGAATACACGCTCAGAGCTCGCGTGGATGGCGCAGTGCTGACCGATGAGTTTGAGCAAGGACAAAGAGTTGAGGCAGGCCAACCGCTGGTGACTCTGGCTAATGAAAGCGAACTTTGGGTAGAGGCTCACCTGCCAGCAAACTCCGACATTGTCCTTAAGCAAGGGGCCGAAGCGGAAGTAAGAGTTGCAGGCCGAGTAGCTGTGGCAACGGTATCCCAGGAAGCTCATACCATTGACGCTGTGACCCGCACGCGAATTGTTCGGTTGGAGCTGGACAATCCGGAAGATCGTTTTCATCCCGGAATGTTTGCAGATGTGTATTTCCTTTTTAAAACCACGGAGCCGGTGCTTGCGGTGCCGGAGAGTGCGTTGATGCGAGGCGCCGATGGCGACTGGACGGTCTATGTGGAAGAGGCTGAAGGGGAGTACGAGCCTGTGGAAGTGGAACTGGGTCGCGCAATTGGCGGACTCCGTGAAATTTCGGGCCTGACTGCAGGCCAACGGATCGTTTCGCGGGGCGCATTTTTTGTGGCCTCTGAAATTGCCAAAGGCGGCTTTGACCCACACAACCACTGATTCCGGGAGCCATTATGTTCAACCGAGTTGTCGACTGGGCGGTTCAGAACCGCCTGTTGGTTCTTATTGCGCTTGCAGTGCTTATCGCCACGGCCGCGTTTCAGATCCCAAAACTGAATCTTGATGCTTTCCCTGACGTTACAAACGTCCAGGTCGCTGTTAATACAGAGGCGCCCGGACTTGCGGCCGAGGAAGTCGAGCAACTGATCACCTATCCCATTGAAGCGGTGATGTATGCGTTGCCGGATGTTGAGGAGGTTCGGTCCATCTCCAAAACCGGGTTGTCTGGTGTCACCGTGGTCTTTAAAGAGGGCACGGATATCTATTTCGCGCGCCAACTGGTGTTCGAGCGGTTGCAGGCCGCGCGGGAGCTGATTCCGGACGGGGTCGGGGTGCCTGAAATGGGCCCGAATACGTCCGGTCTCGGCCAGGTCTACCAGTACTTGCTGATAGCGGACCCGGATTCGGGGTACGACGCAATGGAATTACGCAGCTTGCACGACTGGCTGGTCAAGCTGTTGCTGATACCTGCTGAAGGGGTAACAGAGATTCTGTCGTTTGGCGGAGAGGTCCGCCAGTACCAGGTCAATCTGAACCCGGCGCGAATGCTGTCCTATGACTTATCACAGAACGACGTCATGGACGCCCTGGAGAACACCAACTCCAATGTTGGGGGCTGGTATATGGGCCGTGGACAGGAGCAGTTGGTTATTCGCGGTATGGGCTGGCTGGGTAATGGCGAGCAGGGGCTGGAGCAGATCCGTCAAGTGCCCGTTAAAACCAGTGATGGCATTACAGTGACGGTGAGCGATGTCGCCCAGGTAGCGCTGGGCACTGAAATTCGCCAGGGTGCGGTGACCATGACCCGGAAGGATGAAGACGGTCAGGTTGAACAACTGGGTGAAGTGGTTTCTGGCATTGTACTCAAACGAATGGGGGCCAATACAAAAGCCACCATCGACGGCATCGAGGCCCGCATTGATCGCATAAATCAGGCGCTTCCGAGTGGGGTTCGTTTTGAGCCCTATTACAACCAGGCGGATCTGGTGACCAAGGCCGTAGAGACGGTGACCAATGCACTTCTGTTGGCTTTTGTGTTTATTGCGATCGTGCTTGCCCTGTTTCTGATGAATCTTCGGGCAACAACGCTCGTGCTGCTTTCTATACCGATTTCTATCGGTATTGCGCTGATGATCATGGCCTGGTTCGGTCTCTCGGCCAACTTGATGTCTCTGGGCGGCATTGCTGTGGCAATTGGCATGCTGGTGGACGGCTCTGTTGTTATGGTCGAGAACATGTTCAAACATCTGACGCATCCGGATGCTGAGCATGACGCCCGTCGGGATGAATTGGTGAAAAACGACCCTGACCCATTGGACGCGTCACACGATGACCATGGCATTGCGCTTCGACTGCAGGAGGCAGGCCGGGAAGTGGCGCGACCAATTTTTTTCGCGACGGCGATTATCCTGGTCGTTTTCATGCCTTTATTCAGCTTTGAAGGTGTGGAAGCCAAGCTTTTTCAGCCAATGGCGATCAGCATAATGTTGGCCATCGTGTCCGCTGTGATCGTTGCTCTGGTGGTTGTGCCGGCCTTGGCATCGTTTATGTTTCGCAAGGGTATTCGGGAGCGGGAAAGTTTCATTTTAAAGCCCCTCGAAAAGCTTTATCGCAAGGGCCTTGACTGGTCGTTGAAACACACCCGCTCTGTTGTCGGTGCAGCAGCTGTCCTTGTTGTGCTGGCGGCCTTGGTCGTGCCGCGACTCGGTACTGAGTTTGTCCCCGAATTGGAAGAGGGGACCATTAACCTCCGGGTAACGCTAGCCCCCTCATCAAGCCTTGATACCGCGCTTGAAGTGGCGCCGAAACTGGAGGCCATGCTGATGGAATTTCCAGAGGTGACCTACGCCCTGTCCCGGGCTGGCCGAGCGGAAATAGGCGGCGATCCGGAACCAGTCAATAACATCGAGATATATATTGGTCTCAAACCAACAGCCGAGTGGACCAGCGCCAGTAATCGCTATGAATTGCAGGCTTTGATTGAGGAGAAGCTCGAACAACACCCGGGGCTACTGTTTAACTTTTCTCAGCCTATCGCGACTCGGGTTGATGAATTGCTGTCAGGTGTCCGCGCGCAACTGGCCATCAAACTCTTTGGCCCGGATCTCGACGTACTGGCGGAGAAAGGCCAGCAGATTGAAGCGGCGGTCCGAACAGTTCAGGGAACACGAGACGTGGCCATGGAGCAGATTGCTGGTGAAGCGCAGTTGGTGGTTCAGCCTGACCGTCAGGCACTCTCCCGGTACGGACTTGCCGTGTCTGATGTGATGAGTGTCGTCCGGGATGGACTGGGTGGTGCCGCCGCGGGCCAGATCATCAACGGAAATGAGCGGTACGATATCTATGTGCGTCTGGCCAAACGTTTCCGGGAAGACCGGGATGCCATTGCCGATTTCAGGTTACAGGCGCCGTCCGGAGCCTGGGTGAGACTCGGTGATGTGGCCGATGTGTCTATTGAGTCCGGCCCGCCTCAGGTGCGCCGCGATGACGTTCAGCGCCGTGTGGTCATTCAGTCTAATGTGCAGGGTCGTGACATGGGCAGTGTGGTTGCCGATATTCAGGATACCATCGCGACAGAAGTGAACCTTCCCCCCGGCTATTCGGTGGATATTGGTGGTCAGTTTGAAAACCAGCAACGAGCTCAGAAGCGATTGACCATTGTGGTACCTGTATCTCTGGGCCTGATCGCGCTGTTGCTGTACTTTGCTTTCAGTTCGGTTGGTCAAGCGCTGTTGATTCTGGTCAACGTGCCGCTTGCCGTTATTGGTGGCGTCTTTTCACTCTGGATCTCCGGCCAGTATCTTTCGGTGCCCAGTTCCGTTGGATTTATCACACTGTTTGGTGTGGCGGTGCTTAACGGGGTCGTAATGGTCGAAAGCATCAATCAGCGAATACAGGATGGGTTGAACGTGGATACTGCGGTGTTTGAAGGTGCCGTCTCCCGTTTGCGTCCTGTCTTGATGACAGCAATAACCTCGGCACTCGGTTTGATACCGATGCTATTGTCGACGGGCGTGGGTGCGGAAATCCAGAAGCCATTGGCCAGCGTGATTGTAGGTGGCCTCGTGACTGCGACTTTCCTAACGCTTTTTGTTTTGCCGGCTCTATTCACGCGCTTCTCAAGGTCTAAACTCGATGATATGCAACGGTAGAAGAGAGGTGGAAATACACAGTTTTGATCGCGAGCAGGGGAGGGTAATCCCTCCGTCATAGCGGGGCGGAGGAATTATGGTTGTGCTCTACTCTGGGAAAGGAAGCACAACTGTAATTCTGGCGCCCCCTGTTTCTGAGGGGCCAATGTTCATCCGTCCGAAATTGTCTTCTAGTATTTCGGACACGATGGACAGTCCCAATCCAAATCCAGAAACGGTTTCGTCAAGCCGGGAACCTCTATCCATCACTTTTGAGGCCGCTTCTGGAGTAATCCCAGGGCCGTCGTCTGCAACTTCTATCGTTAGCCCGGAATCGGTCTGGCTTATTGAAACGTCAATCTCAGCCTGACTCCATTTCCCGCCGTTTTCGAGCAGGTTACCGAATAACTCTGATAGGTCCTGACGCTCCATGGGCCAACTGAAGTTATTCGGCAAGGATGTATTAATACGGAAACTCTTATCGGGAAAGATTTTTTCCATGACAGAAATGACGTTGTTCGCTATTTCAATCGGCAAACATGTTTGCCCCATCTGCCTGCCGGAGATATCTGCCTTGCTCATGCGGTAGTTCAAGGACCGGCTTAGATCCTTTAGGTTGGAGGTCATGAACTCTATGTCGTCGCGGGACGGAGGTAATGAACCAGTGTCTGACAAGATTGCGAGATTGGCAGAGATCGAGGTCTTGACCATGTGAGAAAGATCGGAATTGAGGCGGCGGTGGCGGTCAAGGCGACGACTTGCTAGTTCAAGTAGGTTATTGAACTGTTTGATCAGCGGACTGAACTCCTCTGGTGCGTCAGGATTCAAACGAGGTTGTTTGCCAGATTGCAGTCTCCTCATGTCTTCCTTGATGTGTTCGATCGGTTTCAAAGCGAGGTAAGTAGTGGTGCCTACCAGAGCCAAGAGAACAACAAGTAATAATGCGGAGGCAGCCAGCAAGGTCAGGTGAGCCCCACTGGATCGCTCGGCGAGTCCACTTTCCATTTCCAGGATGGTGACTGACGAAAGCGGGCTGTCAATTCCGAAACCTCGTTTCAATCCAAGAAGGCCATCTGCACCTTGGGATATTTCTACAAAGCCCGCCGGCTTTCTTGAAACCATTCGCAACGTTGTTTGATCTATGTTGCTACTGGCAATGATGCTTCCGTCTTTCACTTCGACGACGAGGGCGTGCTCCAGTAGCAATTGGAATCGATCAATCATGCTGCCAATCTCGTCGGGCGTCGGAACTTCGTTTTCAATGATGGTTTGAAAACTCTCCACCTCCTTGTCAAGGCGATGTTTTCTGGACTCGTTCGAAAGCTGCTCTATTACATAAGTGTGCGAGAAAAAAATTAGTAAAAAATACAAGAGGCTGAAAGCGATGCCATATTGGAGGACAGTTTTTCCGATGCTTTTCTGCGCTGTCATGAAGGTGCTTTTGTCGATTGAGCGGAAGGCTTCAGTTGAAGGCACATAGAGGTGCTCTGATCGGAAAGCATAGTTGGAATCGAAGCGTGCCGCAACGGGTGCGAGCCGGAGCGAGGGACGCTCTGGTCTTCAGATCGGTCTGGCTTGGTCTTATCGTTCTTAGGCATTTGAATAACTTGATTTAGTGTCATCAAATCAAAGCCGACCTAAATGGCTTTTGAGCTTGTGGTAGCCGCTGAAAAAAACGTTTCATCAGCATATATTTTCAAGTGTGTTTAAAGTTTCGATGTTCTACTAAACACCCAAGGCCATTGAATGTTGCTGGTCTAATTGAAAAAAATGTCGGAGCCGTTTTATGAAGAAAGTATCCATGATTATAGTAGCTTCTTTCGTGGCAAGTGGTGCTTCTATAGCCCACGCAGGAGGGCAAGCGGACAGATACAACGAGGCAAGAAGCTATCCTAATAAGAGCATAGATGAACGTTCCTCCCAGTATCGTGTGGAAGAGAGCGAGACCATCAAAAAACTGAAGGAAGAACATAGATTGATTAAAGAGTTGATTGGGGATCTCTTGGAAAAGCAATAACATTTATCGTTGTTTACTTGGAGCCAGACGGGCAATTACGTGGCTCCAAGATTAATTTAATGGTAGATTTTTGTTAATTTTCCCAAAATTGCGAAAGTCGCGCTTTAGTATTGATGAATCTCGTAAGGAAGACAGAGCGCAAAATGTTGGAAAGCTGCATTCTTAACTAAGATATTTTGCAGTATTCATGGCTAATTCAGACCTCCCTCGATTTTTCATAAAACCATATCTAATCTAGAATTACCAAGTTAAAAATAGTTCTATTTTAGTCATCGTTTTTTCAATTCTTGTTCCTATTTGGTGCGCATTATTGATGAGCGCACTATCGACGAGCAATGCAACACTTGAAGCAGAGTGCTTATTGCATTGAATTGTTAAATATTTAATCATTTTTATGAACTGCGGCCCTGATTTGACAATAATTGCTCATAGAATAAGTTTTTTAAAAGGTGGCACAAAACGTGTATGCATTATAGGTGCGTTATTCAATGCGCAAATAACTAAGCTGCCCAAATAGAAGGTAAAAACGATGAAAAGACGTATCTCGACTAAAGATTGTTTGCTAAGTGTTGGTTTGCTCGTAACTCTCCAAGCGGTCCCGTTAATTGCCAGCGCAGGTGTTAGTGCTAATTTGGGCATAACAAGCAACTACTTATTTCGCGGTGTGACACAAACAGATGGCTCAACGGCGACGCAAGGCGGGCTTGACTACGAACATGCGTCGGGGCTTTATGTTGGCGGCTGGGGCTCCAATGTGGATTTCGGCGATGGGACGAGCTACGAGCTTGATCTTTATGCTGGCTTCTCCGGTGTAATTGAGGATATCGGTTACGATGTTGGCTACATTTATTACTCTTACCCTGATGCTCCTGAATCTATTGATTTTGGCGAAATATACGGAGAGTTGAGTTACAGCATTGTATCTATAGGTGTTGCTTACACAGCAAACAGCGACGTAAGCGGCGAAGGGCTGTTCGTTCCAGGCGATATCTATTATTACGCATCAGTTGATGTGCCACTGGAAGACGATTTCAGCACAGGTGTTTTGATTGGCTATTATGATTTCACTGATGATGGCAAGGCGTCTATTGGCGAGGCGAGCTACGGACATGCAGCTGTTAACGTCACCAAAGATGCGGGAAGCTTTGGAGCTTTTAGTGTTAATCTGGAGTACGCTGATATCGATTCAAGTAACGCACTTGGTTCGGTCAGTTCGGACGACCCGAAGTTTTGGCTGGGCTGGACTAAGTCTTTTTAATCTATTTGGTATTTTTCACCGAAATGGTTAATCGTTGAGAAAGCTGGCCCGGTTTGTGGGCCAGCGCATTTATCTGGCGAGCCCTGGTCCTTGAGGAAAATGGTTAAATCACAGTAAAATCATTTAAGCTTCAACCCTTTTTTGAAGAGAATCTCTTGCAAAGTAATATCCTTGTCCTCTCAATGTTTTTATTCGTTTTTTTCCGAGTATCTTTCTGAGCCTGGCTATGTAGACTTGAACGACATTTCTGGTTGGGCACCTTTCGATATTATAGAGTGCTTCAACAAGTTCGTCCTGTGAGAAAACTCTGTCAGGAGAGCGAAGAAAGCATTGTAAAAGGCGGTACTCCGTTGCGGTTAGTCTGAACTCTTTATGATCGGGAGTTGTTAGGGTTCTATAGGTTGCATTAAGTAGAAAACCATCCACGATGATCTTATCAGTTGCTCGCCCGTCTTTTCTTCGTATTATGGCGCTAAGTCGAGCTTTTAGTTCATCGAATTCGAAGGGTTTTGGAAGATAATCGTCTGCCCCGGCATTCAAGCCCTCAACTCTCTCTGTCCAGTTGGAGCGGGCAGTTAGAATAAGAATAGCTTCATCTCTGCCACTGCTTCTCCATTTTTGCATCAAAGAAAGCCCGTTCTCGTCGGGCAGTCCTATATCCAGAATGATCGCCTGATAACTGCTTGTCTCTACGAAGAAATTTGCCTCTTTTCCGTTTTGGGCAACATCTACAGTAAAGTTTTCCTTCGCAAGCCAAACGGAGATTTTTTCTGCGAGTACCGCGTTGTCTTCGACAATTAGAACCTTCATCTATAAGCGCCGTCTCTGGATGTTGGAAAATTGTGGCTGTCGCCCTTCTCGAGAGCAAATCAAAATTAGCTAAGAGACCGGACTTCAAGCGACCCGCTATAACAACAGACGAAGCTGAATCTAGCTTGAAAAAGGCATTACGGTGAGGAAAGTTTTCTATACAAACACTATCCACATGTGATCGCTTAACCACATACCAGGTGGCCGGGTCAACGATTGATCACCGGGACCGCCCTGGGAAGGTCAACTATCACGGACAACCCACTTTTCGGAGCAGGTGAGAAGTTGAGGGTTCCACTGTAGCGTTCGACAATTTCTCGAACAATCGCCAGCCCAAGGCCATGGCCTGGGGTCTGCTCGTCCAGCCGCAACCCCCGTCGACCCAGATTGCCGATTTCAGCGTCCGCGACGCCGAGCCCATCGTCTGTTACGCCGATCTGCAGATTTCCGGAGTGTTGAACGAGTGACAGCTCCACGCATCGTTCCGACCATTTGCCTGCATTGTCCAGAAGGTTGCCCATGATTTCATTCAGGTCGTGCTCCTCGATCGGCCAGCGGGCGTCCTCCGGCAGGGAGCTCGACAGTTCAAAGGACTTTTCCGGGTATAGTCGCCCCAGCATCCAGACTAGATCCCGTGCCTGTTTCAGAGGGTAAGCGCTTTTCCCAACCTGTGGCCCTGCAAAGCGACTTCGGCGCATCTCGGCTTCAAGCTGTTTGTCGATGTCATTGAGTCTCGCGGTCATCTGAAGGCGGAGATCGTTGGAGAGCGGACGACTGGTGTCCTCAAGAATCTGCCGGACGGCCGCAATGGGGGTTTTGACGCTGTGAGACAGATTCGCCAGCGCATCCCTTGATCGTTCCAGGCGTTGATCCAGCGAGTCGAGCAATTGGTTGAGCTGCTGGACCAGCGGTCGAAATTCCTCAGGTGCTTGGACATGAATCCGCGAGACCTTGCCATCCTGAAGTCGCTTCAGCGTGGCCTTCAGTTCGACGACAGGGCGCATGGACAGATTGATACCGAACCAGATCACAACGACCAACAGCAGAATCAGCAGAATAGAGACGATGGCCGTCCACCCGTGCAACTCTGCCTGGCTGCGTTTCAGTGCGCCAAGATCCTCGGACACGATCACTACAATCGGCGTATCGCCGATCCGGAACGACTTTCGGTACGCAAGAATGCTCTTTGGGCCTTCGACGGTGTCCGCATCCCGAACACGAACGGTCCCATCCTTTGCTGATTCTATTAACGACGTTAACACCGGTGCCCAGGAATCCGGGGAAATGATCGTTCTGGACGGAGAATGTATGGCGAAGGCGTGGTGAAAGACTTCCTGAAAATAGTCACCAGTCTGGAGACTGTCCAATTGACCGCCAGAATCACGAATCTGATGCTCCAGAAAGGCGACCTCATCCTTGAGACGTGTCTCGACGAATTCCCGGGACATCCGGTCCAGTAAGAGGCCGTGAACCAGCCATGCAAGCCCCATTAGCGCAATGCCCGCTGGCAGTAGCAATAAAAGCAAGATGCCTTTGACGGATCTGGGCTTGCTAAACCGCGTCATTAAACAGATACCCCTGGCCGCGACGGGTTGCAATGGTGTCGTTGCCAACCAGTTTTCGCAGTCTGCGGATATAGGCTTCGATGACGTTCTCATTCGGGCTGTCGTTCAGGTTGTAAAGCTGTTCCATTAATTGTTCTTTCGAGAACACATGGCCGGGACGGCTCATCAGACAGCGCAGCAGGCGAAATTCCGTGCCGGTGAGGCTGTGCTCCGTGCCATCCTCGGATTTCAGGCTTTGACGATTCTCATCCAGTTCGAAGCGTCCGGCTTTGACCATTGAATGAATGCGACCTTCGCTTCGACGCACAATGGCGTTAAGCCGGGCGATGAGTTCTTCGGTCTGAAAGGGTTTTGCAAGGTAGTCATCCGCTCCAGCTTTAAGGCCTTCCACCTTGTCGTGCCAGTCGCCCCTGGCGGTCAGAATAAGCACCGGACAGACGACCTGATGTTTTCGCCACTTCCTTAATACGTCTAATCCATTGCCGTCAGGAAGGCCAAGATCCAGAACGACGGCCCGATAGTCCTCCTGCTCGCCCAGAATCGCGGCTTCTTTGGCGGTGTAGGTCGTATCAACGCTGAACCCTGCCTTTTCAAGCTGACCACGTAATCCTTCAGCCAGCAAACGGTCATCTTCAACGAGCAGTAATC
>JAWWAM010000041.1:0-12142 GCA_033721715.1 Marinobacter sp. | reverse complement strand
TCCTTGATCTGGTCAGATACCGGTTGGTGAAACGTTAAGCCGACCCTTCCCAAAAACCCGTGTGGAGCCCCGATGCGAAGACTACTCAACTGTCTGCTTGTCGTCTTGGTCAGTCTGCCTTTCGCGGTCTCCGCCCAGCAGGCATCCACTCAACAGGCGCCTGTTCTCGAACTGCCTGACCACGCCGATATCCGCATTATCGTGGATATTTCCGGCTCAATGAAAGCCAACGACCCCGACAATCTGCGCCAGCCCGCAGTGCGGCTGCTGGCCCGGATGTTGCCGGAAGGGGCCAGCGCCGGGGTGTGGACCTTTGGTCAATACGTCAACATGCTGGTCCCCCATGGCGATGTCAACGATGGTTGGCGGGCGCAAGCCGTCGAGCGGTCCGGGCAGATCAATTCCGTTGCCCTGAGAACCAATCTCGGTGAGGCCCTGCGCGTGGCCAGCGATCCTTACCTGACCGGCAGTGGTGAGCTCGACAATACCGATTTTATCCTCCTCACCGACGGCAAGGTGGATATTGCCGACGATGCGGGCGCCAATGAAAAGGAGCGGGAGCGTATTCTTGGCTCAAGGCTGGATGATCTGCAGGGCCGTGGCGCCACCATCCATACCGTTGCGCTGTCGGATGAAGCGGATCTGGCATTGCTTGAAACTCTTGCGGCAGAAACCGGAGGCAGCTATTCCCTGGCGCGCTCAGCAGAAGCGTTGACCCGGGCATTCCTGAAAGCGCTGAACACGGCGGTTCCACAACAGCAGATTCCCATCGAAGGCAACGGTTTTACGGTGGACGAAGGCGTTGAGGAATTTACCGCACTGATTTTTCGCGCGGACGAGGAACCAGCCGCGACCCGCGAACTCGGACTGGTCAGCCCGGGTGGGGAGGAAGCGACAGCTGGTTCAGTAGCCGACAATACGCGGTGGGTAAGGGAAACCGAATACGACCTGATTACCGTTACCGCACCGGCGGCGGGAAAGTGGCAGATTAACGGGGAGCTGGGCGAAGGCAGCCGGGTGACGGTTGTCAGTGATTTGCGAATGGTGGTCAGTCCGGTACCGCCGACGTTCACTGCCAGTGAGCCGATAGCCGTTCGTATCGCCTTCTTCGAAGACGACAAGAAAATCGATAATCCGGATTTCCTCGGTGTGATTGACGTTCGGCTGACGCTGACGTCGGACGATGACCGCAGTGGCACCAAGACACTTTCTGGAGAGATGCCCCCCGAGGACGGCGTGTACACCGATGATATCGCGCGGCTGCCGGATGAAGGTGAGTATGAAATAGATATCGTGGCCGATGGTCAGACATTCTCACGGCGATTCAGCGCTGTGACCCGTTTTGTCTTGCCTGAGGGTGAGGAAGCACCCGTTACGGCCCAACCTGCCGAGACGCTGGCTGAAGCAGCCCCCGAACCAGCATCGGAACCGGAACCTGAGCTTGCCCCGGAACCCGAGCCTGAGCCCGAACCCCCAGTGGCAGAAGAACCCGCCGCTGGGGAGAGCCCGATTGATATCAGCCAGGTTGAAGAAACTGAAAGTCTGCCTGTGGTCGAATCCGAAGATTCGGCAGGGTTTCCGCTCTGGATAATGGCGACCGCTGGCGGGCTGGGCATACTGGTTGTTGCCGGGGTGTCGTTCCTGGTGGTGCGCCGGAAAAAATCTGAAGCCGGGGAAGAGCCCCCTGTGATAGCGGCGGAAGAGCAGGGTGAAGAGGAAGGAGATGAAGAAGCGAGGGGTGAAGAGCATCCGGAAGTTGAGGAGGAAATTCCCGTCGCTGTGGCCGAGCCCGAACATGAGCCTGAAATGGAGCCTGAATCAGAGCCTGAATCAGAGCCGGAACCGGAACCACAGGAGGAAGTGCCAGAAGACGGGATTCCTGTCGCTGATGCCGAAGTTGAGGAACCAGAACTGGAGGCCGAACCAGAGCCAGAGCCCGAACCAGAGCAGAAAAGCGAAGATGAGCTATCTGAGGACGAAGAGGACGACGAGTTCGGCCTTGAGGACTTCGACCTGTCCGAATTTGACGATCTGCCGGATACGGATGAAAAGGGGCTCCTTGACGACGAAGATGAACCTGGCGACGGGAAAAAGTAACCGACCCTTATCAGACGGGCTTTGGTTCTTTATACTTGAGCGACTATTTCAAACAGCCGTTTAATCGTTAATTGAACAGGATACTGACAGCATGAAGTTTACCGGTACCGAGAAATACGTAGCCACTGACGACCTGCAAATGGCGGTGAATGCGGCTATCACGCTGCAGCGGCCGTTACTGATCAAGGGTGAGCCCGGCACCGGTAAAACCCTGCTGGCCGAGGAAATGGCTGCGGCGCTGGGCATGCGCCTGATTCCCTGGCACATCAAGTCCACCACCAAGGCCCAGCAGGGTCTCTATGAATACGATGCAGTTTCGCGCCTGCGGGATTCCCAACTCGGTGACGAGAAGGTCAAGGACATCAGCAACTACATCGTCAAGGGCAAGCTCTGGGAAGCCTTCGAGTCTGAGGAGCAGGTAGTCCTGCTGATTGACGAGATCGACAAGGCGGATATCGAGTTTCCGAATGACCTGCTGCTGGAACTGGACCGCATGGAGTTCTTTGTCTACGAGACACAAAAGCTCGTGCGCGCGAAACACCGCCCCATCATTGTTATTACCAGTAACAACGAGAAAGAGTTGCCGGACGCCTTTCTTCGCCGCTGCTTCTTCCATTACATCAGCTTCCCGGACCACGACACCATGAAGAGCATCGTGGACGTGCACTTCCCGGGCCTGCAGCAGCAGGTGGTGCGGGATGCACTGGAGGTATTCTTCGATGTACGCAAGGTGCCGGGCCTTAAGAAGAAACCTTCTACCTCTGAACTGATCGACTGGCTGAAACTGCTGATGGCGGACGAATTGTCTGCCAAAATGTTGCAGGAAAAGGACACCAGTTCCGCCTTGCCACCCTTGTATGGTGCCCTGGTCAAGAACGAGCAGGATGTCCACCTGTTGCAGAAACTGGCCTTCATGGCCCGTCGTCGCGGCTGAAATCCGGCAAGAGCAACACTGTATGTTGATTGATTTTTTTCTCGAAGTCCGGCGCGCAAAGGTACCCGCCAGCCTGCGTGAATTCCTTGATCTGCTGGAAGCCCTGCAGAACCGGCTGGCTTTTGCCAACATGGAGGAATTCTACTATCTGGCGCGCGTATGCCTGGTCAAGGATGAGCGCCATTTCGACAAGTTCGACCGCGCCTTTCAGGCCTATTTCGAGGGTATTGAGAACCTCGATGATCTGATGGAAGCACTGATTCCGGACGACTGGTTGCGGGCGGAATTCGAAAAGCAGTTGTCTGAGGAAGATAAGGCAAAGATCGATTCCCTGGGTGGCCTGGAAGAGCTGATTGAAACCTTCAAGAAACGTATGGAAGAACAGAAGGAGCGTCACCAGGGTGGCAACAAGTGGATTGGTACCGGTGGTACTTCTCCTTTTGGTGCCAATGGTTACAACCCCGAAGGTTTCCGTATTGGCCAGGACAAGGGCCGTCATGGCCGGGCCGTGAAGGTCTGGGAGAAGCGCGAGTTCAAGGATCTGGACGACAGCATTACCCTGGGCATCCGCAATATCAAAGTGGCTATGCGCCGGTTGCGGAAATTTGCTCGCCAGGGTGCTGCCGACCAGCTGGACATGGATGACACCATTCGCTCCACAGCCCGAAACGCCGGGTACCTGGACCTGAAAATGGTTCCGGAACGGCACAATGCGGTGAAGGTGCTGATTTTCTTTGATGTTGGCGGCTCCATGGACCCGCACGTGCGGGTGTGCGAAGAGCTTTTCTCCGCCGCCCGAATGGAGTTCAAGCACATGGAGTATTTCTACTTCCACAACTTCGTCTATGAGAGTGTGTGGAAGAACAATATTCGCCGGATGAACGAAACCACCAGCACCTGGGACATCCTTCACAAGTACACCCCGGACTACAAGGTGATCTTCGTGGGTGATGCCACCATGGCTCCCTATGAGATTTCACACCCTGGCGGTTCCATCGAACACTGGAACGAAGAAGCCGGGGCCACATGGTTCCAGCGCATTACCGACCATTTCCGCAAGGTGGTGTGGATCAATCCGCTTCCGGAGAGTTACTGGGGGCAGGGTGGGTCACTGGGTATGACCCGGCAGCTGGTGAATGACCATATGTACCCACTCACGATTGAAGGCCTGGAATCGGCCATGAGGCAGTTGAGCAAATAAAAAAAGCCGATGCGGTTGAGAGCATCGGCTAAGCTCGGCATATCAAACGGGGTGGCTAAAATAGCTTTCCCCGCCCCTCTATCCCTGCAAGTCCGGGGCCATGTAAATTAAAATCCGAGAAATCAATGCGTTAACGTTTCCATCTGCGTCCCGGCGGAACGTGACACTCCTCCATGTTTTGCCCTTGTCAAAAAAACCGACGCTTTCGGCTTTCCAATTGGTGATCTGGATACCGTTCTTGCCTGTTACCAAGTGTTACTCTTTCTGCCAGTTTGTTACGGAACATTGCTGGAGGCAGGACGCGTATGATCGCCGGGACGCAGGTTGTAGCGCAGGTAACAGAGCCGGTACGGCGTAGATTCGAATTCACGGTAGCCGTGGCTGCGGTATTGCTCCTATTCCTGACCCTTCTGGCGCCAGGATTACTCGCTGATACGCTGGATACCGAGATCGATCGCCTGAAAGCCGATGTGGCGGACCTCAGCCAGGCCCTTTACGAGCTCGAAGAAGACGTGCTTTATCCCGCCGATACGCAGGTGGCAGTTTTCCTGACACTCAAGGATCGGGAAGGGCTTGAGCTTGATACAGTGGAGCTGTACCTCGATGACATGCCCGTGGCCTCCCATCTCTATACCGAGCGGGAGCGTACGTCGCTTAAGCGCGGCGGCGTGCAGCGACTTTACCTTGGTAACCTTCCCCATGGGGCCCACCAGCTAAGAGCCGTACTCACCGCCCGATCCGCAAACGAGCGGTTTGTTCGCAGAGAAGTCACTCACGATTTCCACAAACGCCCCGGCGAATCCCGTATCCGGATGGCACTGGATGCCCGGGCGCCCGATTTCGAACCGGTTGTTTCGTTTCAGGAATGGAAGTAGGGCGGAATGATGGTGCTGAGACTTCGGCTCGTTACATGCAATGCTTTTATTCTCGTCGCGCTGGCCTGTATGCCGACGCATGGCAATGCTGCGAGTAATGCCGGGGAAGAGCTGCTCGGTGGGCTCGCAAAATTCGCCCTGGACTCCGGAAACCCGGCGGCGGCATTGCGCTACACCCGTAACTTGCCCACCGAAGCGGGCCAGCTTGTACGCGCCAAAGCGATGCTCGCAACCGGTAGTGGCGATACGGCCCGTGGGCTGCTTGAGCAACTTGTCGCAGGGCAATACTATCGCGGCCAGGCCGCTCTGCTGCTGGCAGATCTGGCAACAGACAGGGGGGAGCTGGATATCGCGAGGAAGTATCTCGAAACCGCGGCAAAGCTTTCCCATGGTGAAGCCCGCCAGCAGGCCCTGTATCGGCTTGCAGAGATACGACGCGAGGCGGGTGAAACAGACAGGGCCGGGCAACTGCTCGCTTCCATGGAGCCAGGTTACTGGTCGGCCCTGGGTTACATGAATATCGCTGCTGAGTATGGCAAACGGGACCTGAATCCGTCCCGCGCACTGGTGGCGTTGCGAGTGGCGTTGGCCATGTCTGAAGAGGACTCCGACAGCCGGCGCAGCGAGGAGCTGAAAAGCCGGCTTCTGGTCCGCGCAGGGCACCTCGCCCATAAGCACGAGGACCATGATAAAGCCATCAGCTTTCTCGAAAAAGTGCCTCTCGAAAGCTACAGCACGCCTCAGGGCCTGTTCCTCCACGGTCTGGCGCTCTCTGCCAACGGTAATCACCGGGCGGCCATGCAGTCCTGGCATCGTGCCAAAAAATATCCGCTGGCATACCCTGGCGTGGCAAACGCCTGGCTTGGGACCGGGCGGGGGTATGATCTTTCCGGCTATCTCGGCCAGGCGGGGGAAGCCTACCTGGCAGCCAACGCGTCATTCGAAAGCGAGCGGGTTACCCTGCGAAAACTGGCGGACCAGATTCGCAACAAGGGCGCCTACCAGGCCCTGGTCAGGGATGCCCGGGATTCCAACGCCGAGTGGTTTCTTGCAGACAGCCGGACACTGACCCAGCCAAGAACCGCTTACCTGCTGCGGTTCATGGAAAAGCCGGGGGCGCAGGAGGCCGTCAGGCGCGTAGCGGAACTGGAGGAGATTGACTACCAGTTTGCGCAGCGTGAAGTCAGTCTTGACGTCTTCCGCCGTGCGATCAGGGAACGTCTGGGGTCTGCTAATGCTTTGCCCTCTCGAGGCGACGGCTTTAACGAGGAAATCGAGTCATTAATCGCGCGCATTGCGGCGCTGAAGGAACGCGCCACTTCTGTTACCCGGCAGGAGGCGTTAAGAGGCGCCGCCCTTACATTGTCGGACCTGAAGGCGTCTTTCGGGAAGCTGGACCAGAGGCTGGCAGGGAGAAACCGGCACCTGAGTGAACTGCTGTCCCGCACGGATGAGGCCCTTGAGCAGGTACGAAGAGTTCGTAGCCGGGCCGCCCGCCTCCAGATTGAAGCGGAAAAGGCCCTCGACGGTATCGCGTTGGCCTATGTGGAAGAGCAGGACGATCGCATGACTTTCGCGCTGGAGCGTACTGAGCAGCAGATAGCCCATCTTTATGAATACCTTGCCCTGCAGAATATCGAACGGGGTGACCCATGAGACGCCTGCCGTACCTTTGTCTGATCCTGTTGCTGTCTGGCGCGAGTGCCATGGCCCAGGAGTCCTTCCGGGTAGAACTTGGGCGCGATGGCGAAACCATCGGTGATATGCGGCCGGTGTTTCTCGAATTCAAATCCCGCCCCATGCCCGCCATATCTCCCGCGGAAGTGGCACGGCGCTACCAGCGGCTGTTCGATAACTCTGATGAGCCGGAAGTACGGATTGACGCACTGAACCGGTTGTCGAATATCCAGATGGTCACTGAACAGGACGTCAGTTTCAGTAATGAACGGGAACAGCAGGTATATCGGCAGGCCCTGGACAGCTACGAGTCCATTCTTGACCGGGGCTCCTACCAGGGCCGGCTTGATGAGTTGCTGTACCAGATGGCCAAAGCCCACGCCTACACCGGGCAGGCGGATGAGTCTGTGGATCGTTTGCGCCAGCTTGTGGGCCTGTACCCCTCTTCGTCCCTGGTCCCGGAAGCAAGGTTCCGAATTGCTGAATCGGCGTTCTCCGCCGGCGACTATGCCGTGGCGGAGTCTGAGTACAGCCGTGTAATCTCAGGGGAGGGGACGGAAAGCCTCAAAACCAAGGCGCAATACATGCAGGGCTGGAGCCAGTACAAACAGGGCCCTACTGCATGGGAAAGAGCCGGGGAAACGTTTCTCGCCGTATTGGATCGCTTCAGTGATGAGACAGACCGCTTCCGACAGATCCCTGCCGATGAGGTCGGGTTGGTCAACGACACCTTCCGGATTATTGCGCTGATGGCTGCAGACGCCAGAGGGGCGGAGTCACTGGCTCAATGGTTGAACAGGGTTGGCGGCAGGGGCTATGACTATCTGCTTTATGATCGCCTCGCTGACTACTATGCCGGCAAGGCCAGATACCAGGAGAGTGTGGCGGTCAACCGGCGCTTTGTTGATAACCATCCCGGCCACCCCGCAGTCCCCGCATTCCTTGCCCAGAACGTGGACGTCTGGCTGATGGCCGGGCGGTCAGATCAGGCGCTGGAAGCGCGGGCGCGCTACGTAAAGGCGTTTGCGGACGAGGAGCGCTACCGGATGATTACCGGGGCTGACCGTCAACGTTGGCAGGATTTCAGCCGCTTGCTGGCTGACTACCATTACGACCGAGCGGAAGATTCAGCAGCTGGTTTCAGGCAGCAGCAATTCCAGTTGGCCGCAGACTACTATCGCCAGCTGGCGTCACGGATTACCGATCCCGGGGAAGTCCTCAGGCTTTCCGGGGATGCATTCCTGCAGGCGGGAGAGTATCAGGATGCACTTACTGCGTTCCGGCATGCCGCTTATGACACGGACGAGTATTCCGGTGCCGCCGATGCAGCCTGGGCTGCGGTAGTGCTTCAGCGCGGGGCCGTTGACAGCCGCTATGGACTGGCTGCCACGTTGGAAGACCTGGCGCAGGAAGCGGACCGTTTTGCCGCAACCTTTCCTCAGGATCGACGTCTACCGGGACTGCACGCCGATATTGCCAACCGGATGCAGGCGCAGAATCGCCAGTCCGACGCATTGCGCTTTGCTGAGGCCGCCATTGCCCATCCGGCGGCCAATGTTCAGGAACGGTACAGTGCCTGGCTGGTTTCCGGGAACGCATACGTTGCCAGTGACTCGTTTGGTTTGGCTGAAAACGCCTGGCGTAAGTCTCTGGCGTTACTGGGCTCCAGCGAATTGCAGGACAGACAGGGCGAAGACAGCCAAAGTCTCCAGCGCCAACTGGCAAGCAGTATCTACTACCAGGGCGAGCAGGCTGCCACAGAGGGTAAAACCGATCAGGCTGTTGCCCATTATCAGCGGGTGGAATCAGTGCTCCCTGGCTCTGATATTGCCATCAAGGGCCGTTACGACGCGGCCAATACGTTGCTACAGGCACAGCAATGGCAGGCGGCGGTCAATGAGCTAAATCGTTTCCGTGCCGACTACCCGCAACATGAGCTTGCCAACACAGTCAGTGAAAAGCTGGTATTTGCCTACCAGTCGTCAGAGCAACCTGTTCGGGCCGCAGACGAACTCATGACAGCGAGCGGGGGCGAGTCACCATCGTGGGAGCGCCAGCTCAGAGCAGCCGAGTTGTATCACCAGGCCAATGCCTCTGAACGGCGCAATCGCATTTATGTGGCATGGCTGAACAGTGAGGCAGTCGCTCTTACCGTATCCGACGCTGACGCCCACCTACGCAATCAAACAATGCGCCAACGCCTGGTAGAGGGTGGTGTTGAGGCATACAGGTATCGCGCCGAGCTGGTTGAGCAGGAACTGGTCAGCCAGTGGCGCTCGGAG
Source organism: Marinobacter sp. (assembly GCA_033721715.1). Classification (GTDB taxonomy): domain Bacteria; phylum Pseudomonadota; class Gammaproteobacteria; order Pseudomonadales; family Oleiphilaceae; genus Marinobacter. The sequence continues at coordinate 3,076 of JAWWAM010000041.1, read as the reverse complement.
GATACCCTCGCCTGGGCCGCGCGGGCCGCGATGGTGTTGGGTGAACGCGAAGCGGAGCGGTTTGCAGAAGTGGCTTTGCAACACCCTTTGGGGCCGGCGCTCGAGAAAAAACAGCAGGCCCTGGAGGCGGCCCGTTCGCGCCTGTCGCAGGCTGAACAGCTTGATGGTGACGCCCTGGGCTCGGAAATTCTGTATAGGCGGGCTGAACTCTACCGGGTAATGGCAGACGACCTGATGGCCTCGGAAGCGCCTTCGGAACTGAACGAGCTCGAGACGATGCAGTATCAGATGCTGCTTGAGGAAGAGGCTTATCCCTTTGAAGAGAAAGCCATCAAGCTGCATGCCAGGAACCATCAGCGCGTGGCGGACGGGGTGTTTGATCATTGGGTCGAGCAAAGTCTTCAGGTGCTGGCAAAACTGTTTCCCGGCCGTTATGAGCGCGATGTCCGATGGATGACATGGAATGAGGAGTCTAATGATGGTGCCTGATGTGCTTCGCTCCCTGTTGGTGATGTCGTGTCTGGTTGTGCTTGTCACCGGATGTGCCAGTACGCCTGAGCCTCTCCCGTCGGAGGATAACAGCGCCGAGGCAGGAAATCTGGCTCGCGCGGCATGGCAGGCGCAGCAACAGGGCAACACCGACAGTGCACTGGATCAGTACCGCCAGGCTTTCAGCCTGGACCCACGCAACGCCATGACGGCGAACAACCTGGCCTTGCTGTTGCGGGAACAGGGGCGTTTCGCTGAGGCCGTATCGATACTGAAAAAAGGCCTGGAACATTCACCGGATACGGAAGAGCTGCATTACAACCTGGCGGTTATCTCGGAGCTTTATCTGCTTGACCTGGACACGGCATTACGTCACTACCGGCGTTATAAGGATCTTTCCAAAGCCGAAGGTAAAGAGGTGGCCGGTTGGATTGCGGATCTGGAAAGGAGGGTCGAATAGATGAGCAAAGCCGTCCTGATAACCGTTATCTGGCTGATTGGGCTGCTGTCAGCCATCCCGCCACAGGCTCTGGCGACAGAAAGTGAAACCGTAGCGCTTGCAGTGGAGGGTATTACCCGCCACACCGGGGACGATGATCCGGCAGTGCTCTACATTCTGCCCTGGCAGCCACCAACCCTGCCGCGCCGCACCCGGGCGGAGCTGGATGCTGGTAATGAAGAATTGCTTGAACCCAAGGATCCGTTGACGCTGGAGCGTCACCGGAGATTTCGTGAAACGCTGAATCCGTCTCTGGATTCAACGCTGTCCCTGCAGTGAAAACGGGAGTCTGAATATGCTGGAAACTGTTGTTCGTTTTTTTCAGGAAGGTGGCCCTTTCATGTATCCGATCGCAATGGTGCTGGCCGTGGGCCTGGCCATCACCATTGAGCGGTTTGTATACCTGGCCTCGGTGCGGCGCCGGAACCGGGTGGCGTTCGAAAAAGGCATACTGCCGCTCTTGCGAAAGCGGGACTACCAGCGTGCCATGAAAGCGGCCAGTAGTTCCGACAGTGCCATCGCGTCCATTATGAGTGCCGGTATCGGCAGGCTCCTGAACAATCACCCTCGCGAAGATGTGGAATACGCCATGGAAGAGGGGCTGATGGAAGTACTGCCCAGGCTGGAAAAGCGCACCCAATACCTTGCGACCCTTGCCAACGTCGCCACCCTGCTGGGGCTACTTGGTACCATCATCGGCCTGATTGCTGCATTCACGGCGGTGGCCGCGGCAGATCCGTCGCAAAAGGCCTCGCTGTTGTCGGAAAGCATTTCCGTGGCGATGAATACCACCGCCTTCGGGCTGATGTCCGCCATTCCGTTACTGATGTTCCACGCGTTGCTCCAGACCCGTACCAATGAAATTGTCGACAGTTTCGAAATGGCCGGCGTGAAGCTACTGAACATCATTTCCGAGCAGACTTCACCCCGTCAATCCGCCGCCTGAGTCGGGGTTCGCAGTATGAGACGAAAGCATCGCAGGCTTGCCAGCAACCCGGAACTGGACATTACACCGTTCCTGAATCTGATGATCGTGCTGGTACCGGTTCTTTTGTTGGGCATGGTGTTCAGCCAGATCCGCATGATTGAACTGAACTTCCCCGGCATGGAAGCCGGAGAGGCACCGGAGGCCGAGGAGCTGCGGCTTGTGGTCGCCCTGATTCCGGAGGGTCTGGAAGTGCTGGACAGTGAGCGTGGTGTGATTCGGACCCTGCCGCTGGTTGAGGGAGAGCAGGATTTCGACGGCCTGCGGGAAACCCTGAAACAGGTCAAGAAACGGGTGCCCGACAAGACCGATATCGTCCTGGAGGTTGGCCCCGATGTCGACTATCAGACGCTCGTCACCACCATGGACACCCTTCGTTCCTACCCTGCCGTGGTGGCCGCCAGCGTGGTGGAAGGGGAGCTGTTTCCCGACGTTGCCCTGGCTGATGCCCCGGAGGACCGGATGCTGACGGGCTCAGGGGAGGGTGCATGAAAACATCCCGCCGCGCCCGCCGAATGCAGAGACACTACCGGCGTATGCACCGGCCTGGTGGCCTCAATCTGGTATCCCTGATGGATATTTTCACCATTCTGGTGTTCTTTCTGATGGTGAACTCTTCCGATGTGAAAGTAATGCAGAATACGGCCGACGTGCCGCTTCCCGAGTCCACCGCAAAGAACGACGCTGTGGAATCGACGATGGTACAGGTGATTGGCCAGTCTATTCTGGTTCAGGGCCGCGAAGTGGCGCGGCTGGACAGTATCGAGACCGGTGATAAGACGATCGGCGGGCTGGCGGAAGAGCTTGCATGGGTCAGGGACAGCAGGGGAGAGGTGCCAGAGCAGGGCCACGAAGTGACTATTATGGCTGGGCGCTCGACTGACTACCGGCTGCTGAGAAAGATCATGCAGACCTGTATCGATGAAGATTTCCGCCAGGTACGGCTGGCCGTGGAGTCAGCCGGGGAGGTAAGCAGTGGCTGACCGACAGAACCTGTCTTCCGGGTTGCCCTGGAGCGCGGAGAAAGGAGAGCGCCGCCGGTTTGTGCTGGCCCTTGTAGTCATGCTTGCGGTATTTCTCCCCCCGGCATTACTCATTCCGGC
>JAWWAM010000040.1:0-12463 GCA_033721715.1 Marinobacter sp. | reverse complement strand
CCGCGTCCGTCAGGAGGACAGAAACGTGCCTGTGCTGGCGCTTCTGGTGGATGAATCGTTCATCGACGGCTACGCGGAACGCTCCGGTGGTTCGGTCTCCGGTATTCTCTATAATCCCCCTCTTCTTCGGCAAGCTATCGCTGGGCAGTCCATTTTGCCGCAAGCCACCCGGGTGGCGATGCTGGCTCGCCCTGACACCGTTGAGCTGTATGAGCCCTTAACGGAACAGCTCCCAGACTATGGGCTAGAGGGGAGAATATTTGTAGTTACGTCGGACGACAGGCTGATACCCACCCTGATCCGTGCCCTGAACTACGGCGACTTCCTCCTCGCAGCACCCGACAACAGCATCTATAACCCAAGAACCATTAAACACATCCTGCTGACCGCGTATCGGCGTAACCGGATTGTCATTGGGCCGAGTCAGGCTTATGTAAAGGCGGGATCACTGGCCTCTACCTACACGCCCCTCACCCAGATAGCGGAACTGGCAGCGGACTTTATCAACGAATACCGGACGAGTGGCCAGTTCCCAGCGCCCGCCTATCCGGATAACTTCAGCATCGATCTGAACCATCAGGTTGCCAGGTCCCTGAATATTCCCTTACCCGGCAACCAGGACATTATCACCTCGGTGATAGAGCAGCTTGTCGTGCCTGAGGAGGCTGCCAATGAGTAATCTGACAGACGCGCAGGCTCCGCTATCCCGGAAGCTCCTGCTGTTGGGGGCCGCTCCGGCGATCGTTATGTTCGTTGTGCTGATGGTGTTTTTCACCTCTGCCCGGCTTGATGATGCACGCAAGGATCTCGCCGACAGTAGCCAGATGCTGGCGGACAGCCTTGCGCCAGCCGTTGAATACGCTGTGGTCTCCGGCAACAACGCAGCCCTGCAGCAAATTCTCTCCCAATCCCTGCGCCGCAGCCGGGCCCAATGGATCCGGGTCTCCAACCTGATTGGGGAGGAAGTCGGCTTTGTATCCAGCGAGCAGCCACCACAAACCTTGCCTGACGAAAGCTTCGACGTGTTTGAATCGGAAATCCTGCAACAGCCCGTGGATCTGGGTGGAGACCGCCAGACAGAATGGTTTGAACCGGATTACGGATTCGGCGCCGGTTCACTCAGAGTGGGAACCGTTCAGGTTGGCGTCAACAAGGAGCAGCTGGCGGCACGTCGTCAGGACATACTCTGGACATCACTTGCCGTAGGCTTTTCACTCCTGTTGTTTACCCTGCTGATCGTCAATCACTCCCTGAACAGCATCATTTCCCCGATTCGCGCTCTTTCCCGTCGGGTGACGAAGCTGACCAACCGGGAATATGAGGAAGTTCCCGTTAGCCGCACGGGCACAACCCGCGAGATCAGGGAACTGGAAGAAAGCCTGAACTCCCTTGCTACCCATCTCAGAACACTCAAACAGTCCAGGGATGACACCCTCGCCTCCTCAGAAAAAGCCAGGGAGCGGGCCGAACAGGCCAACAGGGCAAAGTCGGAATTCCTGGCAACCATGAGCCATGAACTGCGCACGCCTCTCAACGGTGTGCTGGGCATGATCGAACTGGTCACCGAGGAGCCCCTGACCCCGCGGCAGATCGATTACCTGCAAACAGCCCGGCACTCGACCGAGGACCTGCTGACAGTCATCAACGATATTCTGGACTACTCCCACATCGACCGTGGCACCCTGGAGCTGGAAAACCGCGAGTTTGACCTGCAACAGCTGATAACAAATTGCACTGCGAGCTTTCGCCACACTGCCGAACAACACGGCCTGACGCTATCTTCCAAATTCGTGGGGGAATGGCCGGCGCACCCTCTGGTACTAGGCGATGCCTCCAGGCTGCGACAGATTCTCGCCGGTCTGGTTGATAACGCCATCAAATTTACCGGCGACGGCTACATCAATGTTCAGGCCGAGTGGTTCTCTCTGGAGGAAAACTGCGTTCTGCTGAAATGCACCGTAAGCGATTCTGGTTGCGGCATTCCTGTTGAACGGATTCATGACATTTTCAATTCTTTCGAGCAGGTTGAGAGCGGAAATTCCAGGCAGTACGGCGGGACCGGGATGGGCCTTTCCCTTGTTCAACGGCTGGTCGAACTGATGGGTGGCCATGTGAAAGTGGAAACCGATGTTGGCAAAGGCTCCTCCTTCCGTTTCGAGTTGCCTTTTGAGCGCGCAACACCGGCCGTGCCCCACATCGCCAGAGATCAGGCGCCCCTGGAAGACGGCCAGGCCAAGGCTCGGGCGCTGGTCGTCGAAGATAATATCGTTAACCAGAGGGTGGCTACGGCACTGCTCAGGCGCCTGGGATTTGATGCCGATGCTGCCCTCAACGGAGAGGAGGCGCTGGAACTAGTAAGGACCAATCACGCTGGTTACGACGTGATCCTGATGGATTGCCAGATGCCATTGATGGACGGCTACGAAACCACGCGTTGCATCCGGGAATGGGAAAAGAGTAACGGCCAGGGCGGCACGCCGATCATCGCTCTGACCGCTGACGCGCTACCAGGAACGGAATCTACCTGCCGCGAAGCGGGAATGAACGATTATCTGTCAAAACCGGTAAGAAAAGAAAACTTGAGGCAGGTACTCAGCCGCTGGATACGGGTGTAACCAGCGGCCAGATTTCAGGTCACGCCACCGGGTCACGCATGGTGACGAATTCTTCCGCAGACGTCGGGTGAATACCTATGGTGCTGTCGAACTGGGCCTTGGTTGCACCGGCCTTGATCGCAACAGCGATTCCCTGGGTTATCTCGCCGGCATCCGGCCCAACCATATGCGCACCCAGCACCCGGTCTGACTCGTCATCCACCACCAATTTCATCAGCGCTCGCTCGTCCCGCCCGCTGAGGGTGTGCTTCATGGGTTTGAATTCGGAGCGATAGATGCGCAGCTTATGGCCGGCTTCCCTTGCCTCGGCTTCGGTCAGCCCGACGGTGCCGATGTTAGGCTGGCAGAATACCGCGGTGGGGATACTGCTGTAATCCATCTCCCCCTTGCCATCCCCGAACAGACGGCGTGAGAGCACCATGCCCTGGGCCAGCGCCACCGGTGTCAGCTGAGGTGTGCCGATCACGTCGCCCAGGGCGGTGATGGATGGTACGGCGGTCTGGAAATAGTCATCTACCACCACGTGCCCGGACGCACTCAGTTGAACCCCCAGTTCCTCAAGACCAAGCCCATCTACCAGCGCTCGGCGCCCGGTGGCAGCCATGACCAGCCCGGTATTCAGGCGAGAGCCGTCGGTCAGGTGGACAGCATAGTGGGCGTTATCCGTCTCGATGGACTCAATATTGACGCCAAAACGCAGATTGATGCCCTTCTTGCGCATTTCAGCGGCCGTAAATTCACGAATATCGTCGTCAAATCCCCGCAGGAAGAGCTCGCCCCGATACAGCAGTGTTGTTTCCACCCCAAGGCCCGCAAGAATGCCGGCGAACTCCACCGCAATGTAACCGCCACCCCAGACCACGGCCTGCTTTGGCAGTTGCGGAAGGTAGAACATCTCATTGGAGGTAAGAACGCATTCCTTGCCGGGCACGTCAGGCACCACGGGCCAGCCGCCGGTGGCAATGGTAATGTGTTTGCTGGTGAACGTACGCTCGCCTACAACCACGGTATTGGCATCTGCCAGCGAGGCAGTGCCGTCGATGACGGTGACTCCGGCGTTCTCCAGCATGCGCCCGTAAATGCCGTTGAGCCGTTCTATCTCGGCATTCTTGTTAGCCACCAGCCGGGTCCAGTCAAAGGTGACCTGGTCGTGAGGTACGTTCCAGCCATAACCGGCGGCATCCTCGATGTCCTCACCAGCGTGCGAGCCATAGACGAACAGTTTCTTGGGAACACAGCCCACATTCACGCAGGTGCCGCCGAGGTAACGTGACTCAACCACCGCTACGCGGGCGCCCTTGGCGGCTGACATCCGGGCCAGCCGTACACCACCGGAACCGGCCCCAATAATGATCAGATCGAAATCCTGTTTGTCAGACACAGCGTCTCCTGTAATGCAAAAATGCTGTTCGCTTATCCGGGGGCCCTTGCGGCCTCTCCGGCTCGGACCTCGCGAAACAGTATGTGGTCTTCAAAATCACCCAGCCTGATGGTGCCAAGGCTGCGAAAGCCTTCGGATTCATAGAACGGCAGATAGCGACTGTTACCGGTATCCAGTACAAGCCCACTGCCGCGAGGGTTCTCTGCGCACAGTTTTTCCACCGTGGATAGCAGTAACCGACCGTAGCCCTTGTTCTGGTATTTGGGGTTGACCCCCATCAATGGCAACTGATGGGCCAGGGGCTGTGGCAGCATTTCCTTGATTTTTTCGTGGTAATCGAGATAACGACGGGTACAGGCAAAGCCGGCGGTAAGGACCATGCGAATCCGCCAGCTGATCTGCTCAGCCAGGTTCAGCCGGAGTTCCGGTTCGCCAATAAACGCAACGGCGACCAGGGTATCATCCGCCATAACACCAATAGCGTCCTGATCCAGCTCGAAATACAGGTCAATCAGTTCGCGAACAGTGGCTCTTACCCGCTGTTCGTACCCCGGGCGGCGATGGTCAAACAGATACTGGAACGTAGGTTCGTTCCGATAGGCGCTGACCAGTATCGATATGGCCTCGTTACGGGCACTTGTGTCGAGACGGACAATAGCCGGTTCCGAGCTGTTCCTGTTGTCTGTGCCGTCAGTCATCCTGTGTTCTCCAGCATGGGTCTCAGATTGTTAAAGTAAGACGTACGGATACCATCCCCGGATCGTTCTGTCGATCCATCGAGGCCTGGTCTATCTGAACACCGTGCCCGGTATTCAATTGCTCAAGCCAGCTTGCCACCTCGGTAAACGGAGCGCCATCAAGCCAGACCCGTATCGCACTGTCGCCGCTGGGCTCAAAACGCTGCAGCGACAACCCCGCTTCGCCGGCACTGCGGGTAACCAGTGACATCAGCTCACGGCCGTTTTCCGGAGCATCAACCTGGGAGTTGCCCTGAGCGCCACTGGCGCCAGACAATCTCTTCAGGGCATCGTTATTGGCTTCCATCCAGGCCAGTAGCTCAGCCGACCGCTCCCGCTCGCTGAGCGCGTCGTCGTGGAAACTGACCGCAGGTGTCCAGACCGCAAAATAAAGAACACCCAGCAACACCGCAATCGCCAGGACGGTCAAAGCCTGCTGGTCCCTGCGGGGTAACTGGTCATACTGGGCAATCAGTTTGCCCACCGCGGGCTGTTCCCTGATTCTGTTCAACATGACGTTATCCTCCTGAGACCGTCAGCCGACCGCGGGCGCCGTCGGATTCGTTCACCACTGAACCGATTTCGGCCTTCAGTCCCTGGTTGTTGAGGCCATTGCGCAGGGCGCTCAGTTTGTTGTAGCTGTCTGCCCTGACATCCACCGCCAGCTCTCCCCGATTACGGCTGTAATTGACAGAGTTGAAGACCACCGAACCCGTCTCCGGAATTTTTGAATACTGTTCGCCGGTATACTTCATGAGAGTGATAAACCCGGTAGCCGGGCCATCTGCCTGCAGCTGGCGCAACTGGCCTTCAACCACCCGGCGAACATTACGCGCATCGGTTCTTGCATCGTTCGGAAACGCCTGACGGTAAACAGTCATCGCCTGATCCTGGAGTGCGTCTGCCTTTTGCTGGTGATAAAGGCCCATGCCAACCTCCACACCGATCTGGATAACAAACCAGACACTGGCAACCGCAATCAATGGCTTCCAAGCCGCCAGCGCACTGGATTTACGGGAACGAATGGCGTACTCACCCTGGCACAGATTGATCGGCTGGCAGAGATGGTGATGATGAGCGTGAGCCAGCAATTCCAGCGGCATCAGTTCCAGAGTTTCTTCCCTGACAGTCAGGCGACCGGAAGACTTGAGCTCGGCGATATCGGCCTGCTGATGCTCAAATTCCTGCTCGATCCCGTAAACCGTAACGGGCACTTCCGCGACAACTTCATCGGAGGGTGGTAACGCAAGGGTCTGGGCAAACATGGCAAGGTTGCGTGCCTGAACACTGAGCCACTCCCCTTGATCACTCAGCAACATAGCCGTCTCGCCATCCAGGCAGATCGACCACCCTCCTTCGGTGACTGGAAGCAGACCTGCGTCGGGGTAAATCGCTTCGAGTTTCAGATGTTCCCACCCACTGAACATCGCCACCCACTCTGCCATGCGGCGACGGTCGACTGCAGCTACCCGGAATCCTTTTTCGGTGCGGTTACCGAGCGCAAGATGAACGCTCTCAATATCCTGCGCTATTTGTTCCTCTACGGCATAAGGCAACGCCTGATACACGAACCGGGTCTGCTTGGCAGGGATATCCGCTACACAGAAGAGTGCCTCTTCGCCCGGGAGCAGGCCCACCATCAGAACGTTTTCGAGATTATTCTGTGCCAGCGTCTGTTCGATATCTTCTTTCGGGTCTGCCGTGCCGCGGGCCTGGGCATCCCCGCTGGCATCGAGCAGAACCCAGTTGTACAACTGGGTTCCCCCGGTGACATCGAGGCCGGGGTCGGGGGCCTCAAAGGGCGGCAGGGGCCTGACATAAAGGCGATATGACATTCTGAGCAGTTTCCTTTTCAACCCTTCCGGGCGTTTATTGTCGGTACTGATTGTGTTCCAGGGCTCCCGCTATTCTTCGGAGACGCTGAACGGTTCTTTGGTTATCCGGTGTTTCTGGCCGGTATCCCGGTGCACTGTCTGCATTTCGCCCTCGGGACTGCGGTAAACAGTGCTTACCAGATTGGCAACCCGCTCATCGTAGGTAATCCGGGATACCACTTCAAAAAAACGTGTTTGCACCCCCAGCCCTGTGGATTTCAGACCCAGGCCTGCGAATTCTGGCAAGGCGAGGAAGTCCTGAACGGTCTCGAAGCGCTGTTCCTGACGCTTCTCAAGAATACCGTCTGCCTGAGCCTGTGTCAGTTCTTCATGCAGGGATCGCAGCACCGCCGCCGAAGCGGTATTGACGTTAATACCCAGACCCGCCACCGGCAAGGTTGTTACATGAGGCCGCAATGCCTGGTAAGCCTCTTCGGTCATTCCATCGATCAGGCGCAGCTCCGAGACCGTGACAAAGGGCTGGTTCCCTGCCCGGTAGGCAGGCTCCTGCATCAGATACTGGCCGTCTTCTGCACCATAGGCACTGATTGTCTGGTCATCCGGGTCAATCCAGTCAATCAGCGCGTCGACATTCAGTGCCGTGATCTCCAGCACCTGGAACAACCGTGCAACCCGGTCCCGAACCAACGGATTTACCTGGCCGTTACCGCTTACCAGGTCATTCAAATTGATCTTTCCACCCAGATCATCAATCTGAACTTCCGCCACACCATTATCGTCCAGAGGCAGTATCGCCGCGTTCTGGGCCCAGAACTCGTCGGTGCTATCCACCATGGTGTTGTTTTTTTTGTCCTCCTCGAAATCCCGCACGAGGATCTGCCGCGCAAAGGCTTCTGCCCCAAGGGCAACGCTATGGCCCTGCTGTTGCGCCAGGTAGTGGCTGGCACGAAACACCCGCACACTTTGTTGCTGGGTCATCCCACTGGCGAGCATGACCACCAGCGCCATGGCCAGCAATACCATGATCAGTGCCACCCCGCTCTGGTGATGGGCGGGCGAGCGAAGCATCAGGGGCTGACTCTCAGGCATCACTGGCCCCCGGGCTGGGAGTTATCCTGCGGGGCACTGTCATCCTGCTCCTCGGTATCAGTGTCATCCTGATCCGCCTGGGCTTCGTTGGCGGCATTAATAATCCCCTGGGCCTGGCTGGTGTCGAAATCTGGCAGCGCGAACGTCCGCACCAGCTCTCCAAACCGCTCATGCTCCAGGGTAATTTCAATGCCCAGCGGCAAGGGAACGTTCGGCCGGGTAGCGGGATTCATGTTTGCCATACTGGCTTCGTCCGGCCAGTCGTCACGCCAGTTACGCTGGTCGTCCAGAAAACGGACCGCGAAGTCCGTCACATCCGCCAGCAGCATCATGTCCTGGCTGTTGTCTTCCTGGCCCTGATCGACAGAAACCCAGTAGCGACGATGCAGTTCATCACCGGTGTATTCCCAGGCAACCCGTTGCATCGTGCTGCGACGGGTACCCAGCGGATTACGCCAGCCCTGGCGGGTAAGCATCAAGGCGAAGTCATCCTCGCGACTGGTCAATGCCGGCTTGAAGTCGCCGTAGACATCGCGGCCGGGGCGATTGACGAGCTGGGTGATATCCCGCTCGAGCAGGAGCATGGTGCGTTGAATGGCGTCAAACTGGTCAGCGACTTCGTTTACCCGGTCCCTCGATGCCACCACGTTACCCAGTACCTGCCAGACCCCAAGGCCAATAACCGCAGTGATGGTGACCGCAATCAGCATTTCCATCAGCGTAAAGCCGTTGCGCGCAACGGGCGGCCCGCTTCGGAATGGTTTACGCACCGGGACCGGCATCAATTGTCACCCATAAAGGCAGACAATGTGTGTATCGGCGGCGGATCGGATTCATTGCCACGAAAGCGTGCAACGGTCACCTCCACTCGCAGAATGGCCGGGTCCTCCGTGCCGAGGACGGCCGTTGTGACTTGCCAGCGGGAGGGGCCGTAATCCAGATCGTCGGTATTTTCCGAAATCTCGGGAAGGTTCTCCTGCAACCGGAGTTCATTGATGCGGTTGTCCGCAATCCAGCCGGCAAGGGTTTTATCCCGTATGCGCTCGTAACTGGAAATATATTGGCTACCCACTTCCGCCGCGGCCGTTGCAATCAGGCCAAACACCAGCAGCGCAACCAGAACCTCGATCAGTGTAAAGCCGCGCTGGGTATTCACGCCTCGTCGCCCCCTTCACTTCCCGGGTGGCGCCACTCCATCGGGGAAAATCCGTCCGAGGTGATGGTGTGCATTCTGGAATCATCCCGGCCGAGAGTGAACTCCAGTTCGAACGGGGTTGTCTCGCCGCTGGAAAAGAACACGACATCCGGGCGCAGGCGATCCCCTTCGGAGGCCAGCCTCGGCGTATCGTTCTCGATGTATTCGGTGACTGTTATCCACTCCGGAAATCCCCGCAACCGGAACATCGGCTCGCCCGGCTCCTTCCACTCGCCGCTGCGATCCTCCCAGGCCACAAAGCGATACCCTTCATCATCGAGGATCAGGCCCAGCTCTGTGTTATTAAGTACTGCCTGTTCTGAAGCGGTCTGCATCAGCAGATACAACTCGCGTACCTCGTTCTCCATTTCGCGATCCCGGGAACTGCCCCCCATCGTCATGACGGCCAGGGAGGCCAGTAACCCTACCACTACCAGGACAACGAGAATCTCGATCAGCGTAAAGCCTGACTGGCGTGCCCTGGTTTGCACAATCAGTCCCTGACCTTCCACACGCTGATGTCAGCGTCGTCGCCGTCACCGCCTTCGCGGCCATCGGCACCGTAGGAAAAGAGGTCATACGGACCTTCAGTACCGGGACTGATGTATTGATACTCGTTGCCCCAGGGGTCTTCGGGAACACTGTTCAGGTAACCCTCGGGATTCCAGTTCCGCGGCTCGGGGCTGCCACTGGGTTTGGAAACGAGTGCTTCAAGGCCCTGCTGGGTGGACGGATAGTTACTGTTGTCGAGACGGTAAAGGTCAAGGGCGTTGGCAATATTGCTCATTTGGGTCTCGGCAACCGTTACCCTGGCCTGATCGCTTCGCCCCATGATGTTTGGAGCCACGATGGCTACCAGCAGGCCCAGTATGACCATTACCACCATAATTTCGATCAGGGTAAAACCCCGTTGTTCAGTCTGGTTTTTCATTGTCTTGCTCTTCATCGTTCCATGTCTCTGGGTTTCGAAATGGGCCGGCTTCAATAGCCGCCATACGGGCTATCCAACCAGGTTACTCATATTCAGAATCGGGAGCATGATGGCCAGCACAATTATCAGCACCACCACGCCCATTACCAGCAACATCATGGGCTCAAACAACCCCACGATGGCCGCAATTTTCGACTGCAGAGTGTTCTCCTGCATGGATGCCGTCCGCTCCAGCATGCTGTCCAGTTCGCCGCTGGCCTCACCGCTGGCAATCATGTGCAGCATCATCGGCGGGAAATACCCGGTCTGGTCCAGTGAGCGATGCAGTGAACCACCCTCGCTCACTTTCCTTGCCGCGTCCCTCAGTTCCTGGCGCAGGTAATCGTTGGATAATACCTCGCCTGCAATTCGCATGGCATCCACCAGGGGAACGCCACTGGTGGTCAGGATGCTGAGTGTGCTTGCATATCGGGCGGTGTTAACGCCGCGAACCATGCCGGCGAACAGCGGCATATTCAGCAGGCTTTTGTGAAACTGCAGCCTGAATGCCGGCTTGCGCAGGGACCAGCGAAATGCCGCGATACCGAGAATAATCAGTATCAGAAGATAGACACCGTAATCTCCCAGGAAATCCGATACCGCCAGCATAGCGGACGTCAGTGCAGGCAATTCCTGGCCCTGCTTCACAAAAACTTCGATGATATCCGGCACCACGTAGGTGAGCAGGAACACCACGATGGCGATGGCCACCACACTGAGGATAATCGGGTAAATAGCTGCCAACTGGATCTTCTGGCGAGACTCCTGACGGGCTTCGGTGTAGTCCGCCAGACGGTTGAGCACCAGGTCAAGGTGCCCTGCGTGCTCCCCGGCCGCGACGGTGGAACGGTACAAGCGGGGGAACGCCCTGGGAAACTCACCAAGGCTGTCCGCCAGGCTGTACCCTTCCATGACTTTTGCGCGGATGGCAATCAGCATGCTGCGAATCCGCGGACTGGATGACTGCTGGGCCGCCGCAGAGAGCGCCTGCTCAATGGGAATACCGGACTGTATCAGTGTTGCCAATTGCCGGGTGACAAGCGCAAGATCGGCGGTTGCAAGGCCGCCCCGACTGCTCAGCGGGTTGCTGCGGGTCTGCTTTTCGGTGGCCGGCTCAACCGCCAGGGGCGTCAGGCCCCTTTCACGCAGTTGCTGACGTACCGCCCTGGGTGCATCCGCTTCAACCACACCCTGTTTCTGCTTGCCACGACTATCAAGAGCCTTGTATTCGAACGCTGGCATGAATCTATCTGCTCCGGTGGGTCACACGAAGGACCTCTTCAACCGTGGTCACCCCATCCAGGATCTTCTGAACGCCATCGGAGTGGATACTCGGGCCGTGGAGCCGGGCTTCATGTTCGAGATCCAGCTCCCCTGCCCGCTTGTGGATCAGAGAGCTGATTTCTTCGTTCACTTCAACCACTTCATAGATACCTATACGGCCGCGGTAGCCCAATTGGTTGCAGTGCTCGCATCCTTTGGCCCGGTAGATGGTAGGCGGCCGGGATGGATCCTGCTGCAGAAACTCGCAATGCTCCTCACTGGGCTCGTACGGCTCGCGGCAGTCCTTGCAGAGCACCCGCACCAGCCTCTGGGCAACAATGCCCACCAGACTGGAAGAAATCAGGAAGGGCTCGATACCCATATCCATAAGGCGAGTGATGGCGCCTACGGCAGTGTTGGTATGCAGGGTGGACAGAACAAGATGGCCCGTCAGACTCGCCTGGACTGCGATTTCAGCCGTTTCAAGATCCCGGATCTCACCAATCATTACCACGTCCGGATCCTGGCGCAGAATCGCCCTCAGTCCCCGGGCAAAGGTCATGTCCACCTTGGTATTGACCTGGGTCTGGCCGATACCGGGCAGATTGTACTCGATGGGGTCCTCAACCGTCAGAATGTTGCGAGTGCGGTCGTTAATCTCCTGCAGCGATGCGTACAGGGTTGTGGACTTACCGGAGCCGGTCGGGCCGGTTACCAGCAGGATGCCGTAAGGACGGTAGATCAGCTTGCGCAGTATCTTCAGGTCGTTGCCGGCCATGCCCAGAGATTCCAGGCGGATACTGCCAGCCTGCTTGTCGAGCAAACGCAGCACCACCCGCTCACCACTGGAGGACGGCATGGTCGAGACCCGGATATCCACTTCCCGGCCGGCGACACGAAGGGCGATACGACCGTCCTGTGGTACGCGCTTTTCAGCAATATCCAGTTTGGCCATAACCTTGATACGGGATACCAGTAACGGTGCCAGGGCCCGTTTCGGCTGAACCACTTCCCGCAACACACCATCTACCCGGAAGCGGACGACCAGGCGGGTCTCGTAGGTTTCAATATGCACATCGGAGGCGCTGGTTTTGACCGCCTCTGTGAGAATGGCGTTGATCAGCCGAATTATAGGGGCGTCGTCTTCCTGTTCCAGCAGATCTTCAGTTTCCGGTACCGAGTCTGCCAACGAGGCCAGATCCATGTCATCGCCGATACCTTCCACCATTTGCATGGCCTCGGCTGAATCGTTCTGATAGGCGGCGTTCAGCGCCGCATCAAATCTCGCTGGCTCAATGGTGGAAAATCTGGCCCGGCCGCCACTGATGCGATTGGCTTCGGCCAGTGCAGAATGTCCGGCACCCGGACGCACCAGAAT
>JAWWAM010000039.1:0-12657 GCA_033721715.1 Marinobacter sp. | reverse complement strand
TCAATCCGTTAAAGCCCGAACCCCGTCCACCTTACAAACAAAGCTGGTTCCGCACCCAGGGGCATCTGCCGGACGACCCGGTACTGCACCGGTGCCTGCTGACCTACGCCTCTGACTTCTCGTTCCTGGGAACCGCACTGAATCCCCATGGTGTGACGTTCATGAGCAAGAAGATGCAGATAGCCAGCCTGGATCATTCCATCTGGTTCCATCGTGAGTTCCGTATGGACGACTGGCTGCTCTACGACAAGGACAGCCCAAGCGCATCCGGCGGCCGCGGCTTCAATCGTGGCAACTTCTTTGACCAACAGGGTAGGCTGGTGGCGTCAACGACACAGGAAGCGTTGATTCGCCATCGTGGTTAGCCAATTTTGCGGCTGTTCTCCTGGCGGGCCCGTTTGTCCAGCCACGCTGTCAATTCATTGAAAGGCAGCGGGGGCGTGAGCAAATAGCCCTGGATCATGTCGCAGCCCATCTGCTCAAGCAGATCCAGTGTTTCCTGCTTTTCCACACCTTCGGCGACCACGGTATAGCCCAGGCTGTGGCACATGTCGATGGTGGTCTTGACGATCACCTGGTCCCCGGCTTCGGTGGCCAGGTCGGTCACCAGGGAGCGGTCGATCTTGATCTCGCTGGCGGGTAACTGCTTGATATACGAGAGCGATGAGTAACCGGAGCCGAAATCATCAATGGACAGCGGAATGCCTGTCGCGTGCAATGATTTGAGCGCCTTCAGAGAATTGATCGGGTCCTGCATCATCGAGGTCTCGGTGACCTCCAGAGTGATAGCACCCTGATGGGAGCGGTAACCGCTCATCAAGCGTTGTACAAACATCGGGAAGTCCCGCTCCCTCAGGTTGTTTGGAGAGATATTCACCGATATGGCAAGCTCGTAGCCCTCTTCAAGCAGACGGCTTCGGATGGCCAGAGACTGCTCCAGCACCCAGCGGGTCAGCGGCTTGATCAGGCCGGTTTGTTCTGCCAGGGCAACGATTTCATCAGCGGGAACAGGGCTTTTATGGTCCGGCCAACGTACCAGAGCCTCCAGCCCGACCACCTCCCCGGTTTTCAGTAACATCTTTGGCTGCAGATAGAGCGCAAGCCTGTTGTTCTTCAGGGCGTGCCTCAGGTCAGACGCCAGTGTCAGGCGATCCGCACTGTAAGAATCCCGTGAAGGGTGGTAGAAGGCCTGCCCCCGTTCTCTGGCATCTTCCGAACCCTGGGCAATGAAGGCCCGGCGGATCAATGTATTGGCGTCCGTGGCGTGGTCAGGAGAGATGGCAGTGCCGGTGCGCGGGTCCAGGGGCAGTTGCATGCCCAGGTAATCCAGCGGTTCGCGGAGTTCCTGCAGGGCATGGGCCACGGCCCGTGGAACCTCTGCCAATGTGTCGGTCTCTACCACAAAGCCGAAGGTGGAGGATTCCAGCGAGGCGAGATAAAACGACTGTTGCTCTGTGGTCTCCACCGCACAGATGCCGGGCAGGTCGCCCACAATACTGTTAAAACGCCGGGCCGCCAGTTCGATCAGGCGATCCGTATTGCGATGTCCGAGGGTTTTGGTGATAGACGAAAGGTTGGTAAGGTGGATCACGGATATGGAAAAACGTTTGGCCGTTTCCCGGGCGATCAACTCGTTAATCATCATCTCCAGGCAGGCGCGATTGGGCAAACCAGTCAGCGGGTTGTGCAGCGCCTGATCAATCAGCCTCAGTTCCGCCGACCGTCTTGCCGCCATGGCGGCGATCTCGGCTTCCCGTGCCCGCACCTTGTCTTCACGTTCCTGATAGAGCCTGGCGGCGAGGGCGATGGTCAATAGAATGGCTTCAAGTGCCGAGCCGATTTCCATGCCATATACAGTCACGAAGTTGGTGGGAATCAGCCCGTATTTATTGGCAGCGGTTACCGCGCTGCCCACCGTCAGTAATGCCCAGGCAATGGTGTAATAGCTGGCTTGAGGGTTTCCCCGGATCCACTGCAGTGGCCCGATCGCGGTCAGTAAAAGACAACTGGGAATCGCCAGGGCAACGGTAAGTCGGCTGGCAATACTGTAGTCAGTAATAAAGGTGAGCACGACAACCGCGAGGTTCACCAGCACGGTATACCAGACCAGTTTGTCCATTTTGGGGCTGGTGGATCTGAGGTTAAGGAACGCGCGGGAGAACAGTAGTGTGAAGATCAGGGCAATCGGTACCGTCAGCATCATTGCCTGATTGTGTAACCAGGGCAGCCCTGGCCAGAGCAATTGGTAAGTGCTGCCGTTCAGGCTGCCGATCAACAACAGATACCCCAGGGTGGAAAGCACATACAGCAAATACATGCGCTCGCGCAGCGCCAGAAAAATGAACAGGTTGAAGAAAATCACCATGATCAGGATGCCGTAGTAGATCGCATGCATCTGATCTTCGACTGAGGCAGCCTCAAAGAACGCAGCCGGCTCCCAGAGTCGGACAGGAATCTGCATGGCCCCCTGGCTGCGAACCCGGAGCAGTATCTGGTACTCCTTGTCGGGATCTATGTCATAGGTAAACAGGAAGTTGCGGTGCTGGACCGGGCGCTGATCAAAGGGGAAGTGGTCCCCGGTCAGTATTCGCTCGCGGACCACGCCGTTTTCAAGAAGGTAGAAGGTAATATGGTCGAGCTGAGGATAGCGGATTTCAAGAACTTGCCGGGGGCCTGGTATTTCTGAAAGGACTGACGCAGGAAGGCGGAGCCACACGGTATCGCGGATGTAGCCGAAGTTAGGACTTTCGCCTTCCAGTGACTGCCAACGATCAGAAGCAAGTGCTTCCCTGAGATCCAGATCTTCTGAACTAGTCACCCGGATGTAGTCCATATCCGGCTCTGCAAACCCGGATTCAGGAGGGCTTGCCTGGGTTCCGAAAGCCATTATGATCAATACGCTCACGAGGGCGAAAATCTGAACAATATGGCGCACGTAGTACCAATCTTGTTTGGAGTGTCCGTTTCAGTATGGCTCCAACTACTCAGCTGCTCAAGGAACAAATGCCAGGTTTTCCACCCACTGGCGCGCCCATCGCACCGCTTCCACTTCCGGTTCTGTCGTTTCCAACGCGTCGATCCGAAGCGTGTCACCTACTTTCCGTGCCGAGGTCTCGTAAAACGCCTCTTCCATAAGCTCGCCGGCCCCGCAAAACGTATCGCCGTAAGAACTGTCACCCAGCACGATGACACCAAAAGGACGCCCGGGTTGCTGTGGCAGTTCCTCGCGGAGCTTCAGGTAGAAGGGCAGAAGGTTAGGCGGTACCTCGCCCTGGCCTGTGGTTGATGTACAGATCAGTACCGGGTCGCTGTTGCCGGTTATGTCGTCCAGTGCAGCATTCTCAAGCACAATGATTTGATGCCCTTCCTGCTCCAGGGTCTCTTTCAGTGCGCGCGCTGCCAGTAGTGCGCCACCATAGACGCTGCCGACCAGAATCCGGATTGATGCCATAAGTCGCCCTGCTCGTTGAATTGCGGCACGATCATAGCGAGTGCACGCCTGCGTCTCAAGCGCGGGTGCGGGGGAAATTCTGCTCGGTGGTGGAAGTGCGTACCCGTGGCGCAATACGGTTGCGTCCGTCTTCCTTGGCGTTATAGAGGTGAATGTCGGCCTGTTTCAGCAGTTCGTTCACAGAGCCGGCTTTGGCAATGGAGCAGATGCCGGCACTGATCGTGATGGGGAGGCGCTTTCCGGCAAAAGTGAATTCAGCATTGGCTACCTCGGAGCGCAAACGCTCAGCGAGGGTCAGGGCCTGAAGTAACGATGTATCGGGCAACAGGATCAGGAACTCCTCACCACCCCAGCGTGCTGCCACATCGGTCTGGCGGATCACCGTTTGCATGAGCCCCGAAAAGCGGCGAAGAACCTCATCCCCGGCATCGTGGCCGTAGTCGTCGTTGATGTGCTTGAACAGGTCGAGGTCTATCAGTGCAACTGAAAAGTGGTGTCCTGAGCGACGATACCGGGAATATTCTTCGTTCAGACGATGCTGCATGTCTCTGCGATTGGATAGCCCCGTCAGTTCGTCGGTCCGGGCAGCGTGTTCGTGTGCCCGGGCCAGCTCCATCAGCTCGTTGCGGGCCTTCAGGCGGCTGGCTTCCAGCACGAAGCAGAAAATGGACTCGAACGTCAGGGTGGCGAAAAAGCGAATTTTAAAATCAGTGGTATATTCTGCTGTTACCACAGGTAGTTGCGGAAACTGGAAAACCACCACCGCAAGCAGGCAACAGAACAGAAGTACCGCCGTGCCGGTTTTCAGATCCGTAAGATAGAACAGCAAGGGCGGGAACACATAGAACCAGAGCGGGCCGGTGTTGCTTTCACCGCCGGTGACGATCAGGTATCCGAACAGCAGCCCGACAATGGCGATCATGCCGACTTTCTGCTGCTGGCGATTACCATTCCAGGCATAGATCAACATGTTTGTCGCCACCAGGGCGGCGAAGAACCAGAGCGCCTCAGCGTGGGTCGTATGGCCGGCGAACCAGGCTTTCGCGCCGATGCCCAGCAGGAACAGAATGGCCATGGTCGAAAGGCCGGTCAGCAGGCGGGAAACCCGCTCTTCGTCACTTGCGTCGGCGATGGTCTGGCTGGGATCGGGAAGTCGGGTCATGGCACTCTTGTTATTTTTGCTGTGCGTGAGCCGCACAATTGTCCGTAAGGTTAACTAATCATGCCGGCCCGCACAGAGACTTCGGTCAAGCAATCGGGACAAGGGCGGTTTTGTTTCATTTTAATGTCAAAAAATTTATAGTTGCCGCCGTATGAAGGCTGAATTTCAGCTCCCCGTGTTCCCTGTTGCGAGACCTGACGCGTTATGGCCAGCAAAAACGGATTCCTTGATACTCTCCTGACCAGCCCGTCCACCGAGCGTTACCGTGTTGGCATCAGCTTCCTGTTTCTCTTCGTTGTCTTCCTTGTGGTCGGCCAGATCAGCAGTGGTATGCCCAACAGCATGTTGTTGATGGCCGCCGCGGTTATTGGCGGTTATATGGCCATCAATATCGGGGCTAACGACGTCGCCAACAATGTCGGGCCTGCAGTAGGGTCAGGGGCCATGTCACTGGGGGGCGCGGTTGTTATTGCTGCGGTATTTGAGGCAGCCGGTGCCATTATTGCTGGTGGGGATGTGGTTTCCACCATCAAGGGCGGCATTATCGCCGCTGATCGGCTGGAGGATGTGAGCACCTTCGTCTGGCTGATGACAGCGGCTCTGCTCGCTGGTGCCCTGTGGCTGAACCTGGCTACCTGGATGGGCGCGCCGGTATCCACTACCCACTCCATCGTTGGCGGGGTATTGGGCGCCGGGGTTGCGGCTGGTGGCTGGGGGATCGCTGACTGGGCCGTGATGGGCAAGATTGTCGCCAGTTGGGTGATTTCGCCGGTGATGGGTGGTGTCCTGGCCGCCCTGTTCCTGTATGCCATCAAGAAGACCGTGCTGTATCGGCAGGATGTCGTACCGGCCGCGCGAACCTTCGTGCCCTGGCTGGTGGCTATTATGGCGTGGGCGTTTGGTACCTACCTGATGGTCAAAGGGGTCAAGAAGATTGTCAGTGTCGACTTCCTGGGCGCCTCTCTGGTGGGTCTGGGTGTGGCAGTCGTCGTTTTCATCGCCATGAGGATTCTGGTTGGGCGTCGCGCAGCAACCATGGAGAACAGCGCCGCGGGCGTGAACGAGCTCTTTGTCTGGCCCATGATCTTCGCCGCGGCATTGCTCAGTTTTGCCCATGGCGCCAACGACGTGGCCAATGCCATCGGTCCGCTTGCTGCAATTAACGATGCACTGTCTGCCGAAGCCGTGGTTACCTCTGCAGCCATTCCCCTCTGGGTGATGCTGGTGGGTGCCATCGGTCTGGCGGTGGGTCTGATGCTCTTCGGGCCGCGGTTGATCAAGACAGTTGGCAGCGAAATCACCGAGCTGGATAAAACCCGCGCTTTCTGTATTGCGCTGTCGGCGGCACTGACCGTCATCATTGCCTCACAGTTGGGGCTGCCTGTGAGTTCCACCCACATTGCCGTTGGGGGCGTTTTCGGGGTGGGCTTCCTTCGGGAATACCTGAAGTCCAACTACGCAACACAGCTTCACAACATCATGGACAGCCATGAAGAGGAAGAGCGCGAGCGGTTGCGCCCGTTCCTGGACGATTTCCGAAACGCCTCCGTCGAGGAGATGGAGAACCTGCTCAAGCAGGCCAAGAAAAAGAAGCAGGTGCCCCTGTCCAAGAAGGAGCGTAAGCGCCTCAAGAAGATCTACCGCGAGGAGATGGTCAAGCGTTCACACCTTACCCGTATCGTTGCTGCCTGGATCATTACAGTACCTGTGTCGGCCTGCCTGGCAGCCATCCTGTTCTTCACCCTGCGCGGCTTCCTGATGTAAGGATCACCCGCGCTGGTTGTCAGCTGCGGGTTTGGCCCATACTATTCTTCCTATGGGAGGCGTTTGCCTCCCCCACTATTGCCAACGTCCGGGGATTGATTCATGAGTTCAGCAGAAGAAAGCCGTCAGGCAAAGGTCATTGACGAGCTCAGGGTGTTTATCAAGAAGGTTCTCAGCGACCCCACGATTGCCGTGAAGTCGGTGGAAATTGCGCGTAAATACCGTAATCAGCCCAATGCCAATGAGCTTATTGCCCGGGAAATAAGCGCCAACACCACGATCCGCATTCCGGAGAACTGGAGTCGGGCAGACCATATGTTTCTTGAAATTCTGGACGAAGTGCTGGATGACGAAGAGGCGCTTTACTAGGTCTGAAGTTAAGGCTTGCACTGAGCGAGGGGCGGGGGCACTCTTCCCCTGGCGGTGTCTGACCGGGCACAGAAAAGTCAGGCTTTCTGGGCCCCGGACTGATGCAATTTCAGAACGGCATCCGCCATCTGATCCAGAATTTCCATTTCATCCTGAATACCTTCGTCCGCTGATAGTTCCCGCTGCTCTTTCAATATGTCTGCCAGGATTTCTTTTGTAGTTAAAGGGTTGGCCAAAACCACCCGGAATACGATGCATGGGAAATTGAAGTAGCGCGATGGTTCCAGCCGCGTCCGGGAGACGAACGCCTTGCCACGTTCCCGCTGGGTTTTCTGCAGGAACTTGGTGATGCGGTTCAGGGACGTGTTCAGGCGCTCTGCCTGCAAGGGGTCAGCGACAGCGAGGGCCTGTTGCACTTTTTCGGGACAATAGCGGTAGGTGAGGATGTTGAGTTCGGGCCTGGTGATCAGTTCGAAATCCGGCTCTCCCTCGATCATTTCCGCAAAGGTTTTGGCCTTGTCGATGCCCTGGTCGATGAGAATTTCGTACCCCTCCCGGGCCAGTATTCTCAGCCCTGACTGGATCAGCATGGACATGCCCGGCCGTGAGCCTTCCAGAGTGGTGCTGCCTAGATCCCGCGAGCCTTTACGGATAATGTACTGGGCGTGGTGCTCAACGGCACTGGCCAGACTTGGGTCACGGAATACCACCAGCCCGACGCCCATGGGCACATAGAGCTGCTTGTGGGCATCGAAGGTCACCGAGTCCGCCTTTTCAATGCCCCGCAGCAGGTGGCGGTGAGTGCGGGAGAACAGGGTCGGCCCGCCCCAGGCGGCGTCCACGTGGAAGTGGGCCCCGAATTCCCGGGCGATGTCTGCCATGGCATCCAGAGGGTCGACGTTACCGGTTTCGGTGGTGCCGGCTATACCGCAAATGGCCATTACCCGGATTTTCTGACGGTGCAGTTCCAGGCATTTTTCCCGCAGGGCGTCGGTGTTGATGCGGTTGTCGTCATCGGTGTCGACGGGCACCAGGAAGTCCCGGCCCAGGCCGAGTACATCGGCGGCTTTACGCAGGGAATAGTGGCCACGGCGGGAGACCAGTATGGCCGCCCCTTCGCAGCCATAATAACGCAGGGCGCGGAACAGGCCTTCCTGATGGATGCCACGGAAGCTGCCTTCGGCGGGGAAGGCGTTGTTGCGTGCCACCCAGAGTGCCGTGAGGTTGGCGACGGTGCCGCCTGAGCACATGGCGCCCAGCGCATAGCGGGGGTCGTGCATCCACTTGCGGTAGAAGGCACCGTCCTGTTCGTAGACCAGCCGGTGGATCATGCCCAGCACCTGGCGTTCCATGGGAGTAAACGCCTTGGAGGTTTCGGTTTTCACCAGGTTCTGGTTGAGGGCTATCATGATCTTGGACAGCGGCAGCATGAAGTAGGGCAGTGCCGATGTCATATGGCCGATAAAGCTGGGAGAAGCTGTGTGTACGGAGTTGGCCACCAGCTTGTCGAGCAGAAACTGGGCCTGCTCCGAGACAAAGATCGGCTTTTCGGGAATGGCATAGTCCGAGAAGTCTTTCTCTACGTCGGAAAGATCCCGTTCGACCGCAACGATGTGTTCCTGCAGGAACCCGGCAAGGTTACGGGAAATGTTCTGGTCAATCCGGCTCAGTGTGGATTCAGGTGCCTCAGGCACGGTGAATACACGGTACATGGCCTCTACTGAGGCCTGGGCGGATTTTTTCTTTCCGGTCATAGGTGCCACACACTATCAGTGGTCATTCACAAAGCCTGTCCCGGGCGTCCCGTTCTCCCTGAGGGGGCGTAGTATACGGTGTCGTGAAACCATACGCTACAGCAGGGTCCCTGCCCGCGGGGCGAGTCAAAGGATCTCCCGGTGTACGTCCAGTATGGCGGCGTCTACGCGTTCCTGTATCGCTTTTTCGATCTGGTCGAGGCGCTGGGCTATCTGCTGTGAGGTTCCACCAAGGGCTGCGATGGTCCAGGTGGCACAGTCGAGGGCATCCTGGTCGGCGGTTTCGGCGACGGCCAGGTCGGGTTCTCTGCCCCACACGGCTTTCATGGCGGTGAAGGCTTTGCGTTTGGCTTTGAGATCTTCGCAGGCGTAGAGCTGGAAGTGCAGGGTCAGGATGCCTACGTGGGGCGTGATGACTGGCTGCTGGGGGTTGCCTTGGTTCAGGAGTTTTCTCAGGGCTTCGGACATCTTTTTGCTTCCGGCTTTTGGTGCTGGAACCGATGGGGGAGGCCTTTCCAAAACACGCTCCTTCGGCCCATCCCTGGGGCGCTTGGGCTCCGCCATCCATGGCTCCGCACAGTTTTGGAAAGGCCTCCCCCACCGGTTCGCGAACCTTTCAGGTGGAGTCCACCAAGTCTACCATCATGACAGACTGGTGGAGGTCCAAATCAGCCTACTACAGGCGTTGCCCGTTTGATAATGGCCGCCGGGTCGGTGCCGGAGGGTAGGTTGCCGTAGTTCAGGCCGCCGTTGTGTTCCAGCCGGGAGGCGCAGAAGGCGTCGGCAACGGCGGGGTCGGAGTTTCTCAGCAGCAGTGATGACTGCATCAGCAACGCCAGTCTGTCCACCAGGTTGCGGGCGCGGTATTCGAAGTCGCTGATGTCGGCGAAGTCGTTCTGCAGCTGTGCCAGGAAGCGGTCGAAGCGGGCGTCGCTGCCGCGGGCTTCGGCGGCTTCGCTGAAGAAGGCGTCGAGGGTGTCCGGTTCTTTCTGCAGGGCGCGCAGGGTGTCCAGGCACTGGACGTTGCCGCTGCCTTCCCAGATGGCATTGACCGGTGATTCCCGCAACAGGCGGGGCATGATGCAGTCTTCCATCACGCCGCTACCGCCAATGCATTCCATGGCTTCGTAAGCGTGGTTGGGCGTGCGTTTGCAGATCCAGTATTTGCCAACAGGGGTCGCCAGCCGGGCCAGCAGGCGTTCGTGCTCCAGATGCTGGTTGTCCAGCGAACGGGCGATGCGCATGGTGTAGGCGAGCGCTGCTTCGCTTTCCAGTGCAAGGTCAGCCAGTACGTTCTGCATCAACGGCTGGTCGCTGAGGCGGTGGCCGAAGGCACTGCGGTGGCGGCAGTGGTGTGTCGCCTGGGCAAGCGCCTGGCGCATGCCGGCGGAGCTGCCAATCATGCAGTCGAAGCGGGTCATGGCGACCATTTCAATAATCGTAGGCACGCCGCGGCCTTCTTCGCCGACCATCCAGGCCAGGGCGCCCCGCAGCTCCGCTTCACTGGAGGCGTTGGCGATGTTGCCCATCTTGTTCTTCAGGCGCTGGACCTGCCAGGGGTTCTTGCTGCCGTCCGGACGCCAGCGTGGCATCAGGAAACAGGACAAGCCGCTTCTGGTCTGTGCGAGTACCAGGAAGGCGTCACACATGGGTGCCGACACGAACCATTTATGGCCGACAAGCTCATAGGCCTGCGCTGGGCCTTCGGCGCCAATGGCATAGGCCCGGGTGGTATTGGCCCGGACATCGCTGCCGCCCTGTTTTTCGGTCATCGCCATGCCAATGGTAACGGACTGTTTTTCGCGGTCAGGCAGGTTGCGGGGGTCGTAGCTGTTGGCGAGAATCTTGTGCTCCCAGATGGCAGCCAGTTCCGGTTGCTTGCGGATCGACGGGATGGCGGCAAAGGTCATGGTGACAGGGCAGCAGTGGGCCGCTTCCACCTGGGAGTGCAGGTAATATTTGGCAGATCTTGAAACGTGAGCGCCCGCTCCCGGGTTGGTCCAGGGGCTGCTGTGCAAGCCATTTTCCATGGCAGTGGCCATGAGCTGGTGGTACGCGGGGTGGAAATCCACCTGGTCAATCCGGTAGCCGAAACGATCGTGAGTGTTGAATGTCGGCTTGTTCTCGTTGGCGCGGAACCCCAGCTCAATGGTTTCCGCTGAACCGGCCAGGGCACCGAACTGTTTCAGGTCACTGGTCGCTGCCGCCGCGCCTTCCCGGGCCACTGCTTCTTGCAGGGCCTTGTCCTGCTCAAAGAGATTGTAGTTCTCCAGGGCGGGTGGTTGGTTGATGACCTCGTGGGTAACGGCCAGGTAGCGGTCGTCACCGGCAACTTCATTATTATCCTGTGGCAGGGGCTGGCGGGCGTTCATCTTTACCTCCTGGTGCCAGTCAACCCCTGCATGCAAAAGCAAATGATGGAGTCGACCAGCGGATCATGGTCATTGTTGTCTTTCTGGTCGGTGCCGCCCGTCTGGGCCGGTGAAAGCGGCCCAACAAGGCTTTCTGCAATGGCCCCTACAAGGCAGGTGCTGCTTTGCCTGGCATCCTGATCGGGGAGGCTGTTTTCCCTGATGCCTTCCTTTATAGCCTGTTCGAACAGTTCGGCGTAGGCCCTGCGAAACTTCAGCCGTTCTTCTTCGACTTTCGGATCCACCGGCTCGGCGATCAATGACCACGCCATTACCGGGCCTCTGAGTGCGCGCTCCGCGAACTGGCGCAGGGCCGTTTCCAGCCGGCTCACGGCGTTGCCTTCCGTGGCCAGTGCCTCAGCTACCTTGTCGACTTCCCGCTGTGTTGCAATTCTGAATATCTCTGCAAACAGGTGCTCTTTGGACTCGAAATGCCGGTAGATAGTTCCTGTGGCGACACCAGCACAAGCTGCAACTCGGGTGATCTGGGCGCTCCGGAAGCCGCCGTCGGACACGCATTCGTAAGTACACTCAATAATGCGCTTGCGGGCCTCCGCCTTGCGGTTGCGCATTTTTTCCGTTTCCCGATATGGCATGCAGGTTCCTTGTAAGTAGTGAATCATTATTCATTCTTTGTGTCAATCAACTGGGTCGCGCAGGTGCGCCAAATTTATTCTTTTAAAACAGATGCCTGAAATTAGATACAAAACGTTACAAAAAAATAGTTGTGAAGAAATAGCGTTGCAACCGAAAGCGGATTATAAAGACGCCAAGGTGGGTCGCAAGGCATACCCACCGAGATGGGGCGGCCCGCCGGAACTGGCTTGGCGCGCTCGGTGTGCTGTTTTCGTTGATGGAGAAAATCATGAGTGAGTTCGACGAAAGCAATCTGGAGCAATCCGGTAGCTGGACACATGACAGTGATGATACACATTCCATTGCCGGCCGAGCACGTATTCGTGCCCAGCTCCAGCAGGATATTGAATCATTCCTGAGCCAGGGTGGCAGAATTGAGGAAGTTGATACGGCATTCCGTTCGGATTCCCCCCGAAAGGTGGAGGTCGGTTTCAATAATCGCTCTCTCTGAATTCTCAGGCCGCAGCCTTCCGGGCTGCGGCCAGTTTAATGCTGTAGTTTAGAGCTGTAGTTTTGTGGTTGTTTTGACACGGGTCTCACCGCAGTACCTTTCGTTCCTCTATGCTGCCATCAGCAAAATAGCTCTTAACCCCAAGCCAGGCAGCTTTTTAAATGAGAGGACTCCTTCGTTTAGCAACTGTGGCGCTACTCGCCATAGCCGCGCTGTTTGCAGGCGCGCTGATTTATTTCGGCGACGAGTCCGCGACACCGGCTGACAGTGCTGCTTCTGCCGGGTCTGGTAGCCAGTCTGATTTTTCGCAGAGTCTGACCAAAAATGGGGCAGTGCCGTCAAAGCTGGTGGGCGACCCAGCTGTCACCATACCTGACGAGTTGCCGGCCTCATTGGAGGGCACCAGTGTCCCTGGCGGCTGGGCCGAAACCGACAGCAATGGTTCTCTGGTTCCCACGCCCCAATTACGCCAGTTGTTCGAGTACTACCTTGCTGCTCTGGGAGAGGAAACTCTGCCCCAGCTGGTGGCCCGCATAGAACAGGCGCTTGCCAGGCTGCAGGAGCCAGCGCGTTCTGAAGCCCTGGCTATCCTGGGAAATTATCTGGACTACAAGCTGGCGGTAGGGGAACTGGAAACCGGCTACGGCAATGCAGGGGCC
>JAWWAM010000038.1:0-12709 GCA_033721715.1 Marinobacter sp. | reverse complement strand
CGGCAGGAAGGCAATGTGCTTTACTTCGATGCCATGCAGGAAACGCTTCGCGCCACCACACTGGGGGGACTCCGGCCCGGGGACAGGATAAACTTCGAAAGGGCCGCCAGGATCGGCGACGAGATTGGTGGGCATCTGCTCTCCGGCCACGTTCATACCACGGCAGATATCGTTGCGATTGACCGCCCCGAGAACAACTGCACCCTGGAATTTGAAGTGCCGGAATCCTGGGCCAGATACCTTTTCCCCAAGGGCTACATTGCTATCAACGGTTGCAGCCTCACCATAGGGGAGGTCCGGGGTAACCGTTTTAACGTTTACCTGATTCCGGAAACGCTCCGGGCCACTACCTTTGGTGAGGTCTCCGTCGGCGACCGGGTCAACATCGAGATCGACAGCCAGACCCAGACCATCGTCGATACCCTGGCGCGAATGGGCTACGACCGGCCGGCACCCTGATCAGAGGCTTCAAACACCACGAACCTGGGATCGGCATCCAACTGGCGAACCGTTGAGAAAAAGCGCCTGAGGCTGCGGTGGTACCCCAGGTGGCGATTGCCCACCATCAGCATTCGCCCGCCGGGCTCCAGATGGCGAGCCACCTGACGGAACAACCGCAGGGCGATGTGATCGCCGACCACACCGCCCTCATGGAACGGCGGGTTCAGTAGGACCAGCCCGAAATGACCGGCATCTTCAGGGATGCCGTCACTGTGCAGAAACGCCACTTCGGCATCAGGAAAAGCCTCCGCGGCGTTATCACGGGCACTGACAACGGCCTGACTGGAAACATCCGCGAAGGTCACTGCCAATTCAGGATTGGTCTCCAGCAACGTCAGGCCCAGCACGCCATTTCCACAGGCAAGGTCCAGCACCCGGCTGCCGGGGGCCAGCCTGACAGCCTCCCGTGCAACCAATGGCAATAGCAGTCGGGTGCCAATGTCGAGTTGTTCCCGGGCGAAAACGTTAGGCATGGCACTCACCTTATGCGCTGAATCTGGCAACTGATACCCCTTCCATAAATCCGCCCAGTTTCTCAGAGTCTGATCTCCTGGCGCGGCGATGATCACCCGTGCTTTTTTGCGAGCAGGGCACACTTCCAGGGTATGCACCAGATCCGCGAACACAGCAGAACTGCTGTCCGGCAAATGCTTGATCCTGCCCCCGGCGATGAGGACGCCGTCAGGGTCAAGCACACTGTTAATCCACCTCAGCAGGCAGCGCAGATAGTCCACCTGCCGCGGAATGCGCATTACCACCAGATCAAACGGGCCTTTCGGTGGCGCCAGCCAGCTTGCTGGCTTCACAACGTCCTCGCCAGCGGGCGTATTCATGATCAGGGCGGAGAAAAGTGAGCTACTGTCTGCAAAGGACAGCGGCGCAAATTGCGCCAGCCCGAGCGTCAGAGCGCCGAACTGGTCATCAACAATGAGCACGCGGGGACGGACTTCCGGGGGAAAGCGGGCAAGGGTCTGCTCCAGCAGCTGCTCGTCAGCCGCGTCCCAGGCCCGTAGCGAACGACCGCCACCCGGGCGTTTCAGAGGCAGGGACAGACCACTCACTTCCAGCACGTCACTTGTCATTTCCGGCTTCCGCTATCTGGTTTTTGCAACAGCGGACATTCTAGGCTGATTATTCTAGAAATTAACCCTACTCTGTGCAGACGATTTCAGGTTGCTCCGCTTTTTTTTGGACGCCAACCTCTTTTGCCCCTTACCCCAGGGGCTTTTTTTTGCCTCGGCAAACGCCCAGCCCGGGCGTGACAACCGTGCCACAGTTCAGTGACGCCGGGCGGACCAGACAGTAAAACGCTTGTCGGTGGTAATGGCCTTTACCGGCCCCACATGGCGGCGAATCAGGTCTTCGTAGGGTAGAAAGCTGTTGGCCACAAGACGCAACTCACCCCCCGGTACAAGGTGCCCTGCTACCTGCCGCAAAAACTGCTCCGTCATGGAGGTATCCGTGCGGATACCTGTGTGAAAGGGTGGATTACTCAGGACCGTTGCATACTTGCCTTCAACCCGAGCCAGGCCATCCGAGGCAGCGATTGTGCCGAGGGCAGCCGCGCGCTGATAGGTGGAGCGGGCACAGATGACAGCCTGGGACTGAACATCCACTCCGTCCACCTGCGTCGCTGGCTGCCCAAGTGAACGCTGGTAGAGCTGAAGCCAGGTGCCTATTACGCCTGCGCCACAGGCAAAATCCAGCACCGGCCCCGTCTTCAGAGGGTAATCAGCCATTGATTCCAGCAGCATGGTGGTTCCGGCGTCGAGCTCTCCCGCGCTGAAAATTCCAGGTAACCCTGCCACTTCAAAGCGGATACCCGCGCACTGAACCGGATGCCATTCCAGCCACTGGTGCACATCAAACGCCTCCGAGGGCGGCAGATTCTCAGCCTGCCAGACCTGGCAATGCCGGGCGCTGTCAATCTTGACGGCACCGGGCGCCACAGCTTTGAGCTGTTTTACGGCACCGGCAATTCCTTCCTTTTTTTCACCCACCAGCAGCAGACGGGCACCCGGTGCGCCAAGCCAGCGCCCAAGCTCCAGCCTCAGAGCCAGTTCGGCCCTAGCCTTCGGAAGGAAGACCACAATCGTATCGGCCATGCCAGGGGCCAGCGCATCGTCGTCGTAACCGAATGCGGCGGCCCAGCCATCAATGGTTGTCAACTGTTGCCAGAGACCAAACTGCTCGGTTACTACAAGACCAGAGGGTGCCAGGGCCGGCATCAGGGAAATGTCCAACGGACCCAGCACCGCCAGACGGCCGTGCAGGTTTTCCTGATTTTTCAGCAGAGCTTCGTGGGAGTTGGGCAACGCAGGCATTGTTCGACTATTCCGGTCTCGGTATCAGACGGCATACTTTAACTGGAACAGAGCCCGGAGTCTTGGCCCGGGCGATTGGAAATCAGGAAAAGGTCTTCGGGAATTATTTGTACCGCGCCACGGTATTGGCACGCAGGGCGTCTTCGGGAGACATACCCCAGTCCTCGGAGGATGCAGGCTGCGATGCGGAGTTGCCGGACCTGCGACGGGCCTCTGCTGCCTGCGATGTTTTACGCTGGCTCAACGCACTAAGGGCTTTCTGCATGATTTCTCGCATCACTGACCTCCTCAATTGTTACAAACTCAGTGTAACAATCAAGGCCGCGTTTAACTGTGATGACTGCGAGGGTCAGATAGTGACGCCTGTCACGAATAATTGACACAATTTGACACCATTGGTGTCACTTTTTTTGACGACCGGACCGGACTGGCCTTAAAACCAGCTCGTCCACACTGTTCTGCTGGACGCTTTCGCGGTCGGCTTCGGAGGCTATGGATAGCCCCATATCCCGCAGAATGCCGTCGGCCACATCATAGACAAACCCGTGCACCGTTAACGGCTGCCCTCTGCGCCAGGCCTCCTGAACAATGCTGTTCTGACACACATGCCCGACCTGCTCAACTACGTTAAGCTCGCATAACCGATCAACACGGTCCTGGTCGGAGGCCAGCCCGTCGAGCACATCCCGGTGTTTGTCCCGAACGTCCTGAACGTGTCGCAGCCAATTCGAAATCAGCCCGAAACCTTCGTTATGCAATGCCGCCTTTACGCCTCCACAACTGTAGTGCCCCACCACCAGAATGTGCTTCACCTTTAACACGTCAATCGCGAACTGGAGAACTGACAAGCAGTTGAAATCCGTGTGCACCACTACGTTCGCGACGTTGCGGTGCACAAACAGCTCTCCCGGCATCAGGTCTACAATCTGGTTCGCCGGCACCCGGCTGTCTGCACACCCGATCCAGAGGTACTCGGGGGCCTGCTGGTTGGACAGCCGGGTAAAAAATTCCGGGTCCTGGCTCTTGATGCTGTCTGCCCATGCCCTGTTTTTATCCAGCAACTTATCGAGCTGCCCCATCACACCTCCCATCTGTGAATTCATGATGCGCGAATTGAACGGGAATCAACGCCATAAAGCAATACTCAAGTGGTCGGAGTGACCGCGTCTTCGTGCTGCTCGTGCATGGTTGTCTGAGCGAGATCCAGAAGCTCCCGCAGAGCCACCGAGAACATGGCATACTCCGGTTCCCTCACCCCCTTGAGCTCGGTCAGCATGGATTTCCAGCGGTTGATCATGGCTGCGTGCCGCTCCATCCAGTTTTCGACGCAGCTATTAACGTCTGCCGGTTTTTCTGCCAGTTTGAGCACACCAGTGGTCAGTGCCCGCTGCTGCCAGTCCAGGTCCTCGCGGAAGCTCTCCCGCGCCAGGGCCTGCCAGTGGGAAGCGGGCACCAGTGCCGCGATGGCATTGGCAAACCAGTTCAGGTCCAGTTTGTCACCAAGGTCATAATAGAGGTTGGCGACCGTTTTCAATGGCATACCGGTGGCTTCCCGTGCCTCAATAATACCCAGCGAGGAGTAAAGATAACTGGTGCCGGACACCACAGAGGCAAGCTCCGCGGGCAACCCGGACTCTACCAGTGCATCGTGCCGCTTCTTCCAGTCCGCCCGCGCCTGGTCTCCCAGATAATCCGGCAGGTCCGCCGTGATTTTCCATACACTGTCGGCAAACCTTTCCATATGGCTCTGGATACTGAGTTCGGCACGGCGGTTACGCAACAGCCAGCGAACCGCACGGCGAATCAGCCGCATCAGGTCACCCATCAGCTCCATCTGCAGGTTTGCGGGAATGAAGTAATCCAGGTATTCAATTTTGTCCCACCAGGTATCCAGGCGGAACACGTCCCGGGCAATAATCCATGCTAGCGAGATCGAGGCAGCATCGGCCCCGGTAGACTGCTTCAGGCGCTCAACAAAGGTAATTCCCATGTGGTTGACCATATCGTTCGCAATCTGCGTGGCGATGATCTCCCGGCGCAACTGGTGCTCTCCCAGCTCTTTGGAGAATTTGCGGGTGAGGTCCTGGGGGAATACCTTGTACATTTCGCCGGCCAACAGGGGTTCGTCAGGCAGGCTGCTGTTAATCAGCGTCTGTTTCAGATCGCCCTTGACGTAGGAAATCAGCACCGACAGCTCGGGGCGGGTAAGCCCCTTTTTGTCCAGTTTTCGCTCGGACAGGGTCTCGTCGTCCGGCAGAAACTCGAGGCTGCGGTTCAGCTTGCCTTCGCTTTCCATGCTGTTCATCAGGCGGCGGTATTCCTCCAGGCGTGTCACCGCTCCCATGCTGGCAATACTGATGGCCTGGGTTTGCCGGTAGTTATTTTTCAGCACCAGCGCGGCAACGTCATCGGTCATTTCCTCCAGCATGATATTGCGCTGCTTGTCGGTGAGATCGCCCATGGCAACCGCATGGTTAAGCAGGATCTTCATATTTACTTCATGGTCTGAACAGTCGACGCCACCGGAGTTGTCGATAAAGTCGGTATTCAACCGGCCACCCCTGAGGGCAAATTCGATGCGCCCCAACTGGGTCATCCCCAGGTTGCCGCCCTCACCGACGATCTTGCAGCGGAGTTCCGAACCGTTGATACGTAGCGCGTCGTTAGCCTTGTCCCCGACATCAGCGTGGGATTCTTCGTGCCCCTTCACATAGGTGCCGATACCGCCGATCCAGAGCAGGTCCGCCTGGGCTTTGAGGATGTGGGTGATCAGCATGTTGGGTGGCACACGATCTGACTTGATCCCCAGCAGTTTCTTCATTTCGGGGCTGACAGGAATCGACTTGGCGCTGCGGCTGAACACGCCACCGCCCTTGGAGATCAGACTTGTGTCGTAATCGGTCCATGAAGAACGCGGCAGCTCGAACAGGCGCTTACGCTCCTTGTAGCTTTTAGTAGCGTCCGGTGTCGGGTCGATAAAAATGTGGATGTGGTTGAACGCAGCTACCAGCTTTGTTTTCTCCGATGACAGCAGGCCGTTACCAAACACATCACCCGCCATATCGCCGATACCGATAGCGGTGAATTCATCCAGCGCAGGATTGATACCAAGCTCGCGGAAGTGCCGCTCCACGGATACCCAGGCACCACGGGCGGTAATGCCCATTTTCTTGTGGTCATAGCCGTTGCTGCCACCAGAAGCAAAGGCATCGCCCATCCAGAAACCGTATTCGGCGGCAAGGCCGTTGGCTATGTCAGAGAAGGTGGCCGTACCCTTGTCGGCGGCAACCACCAGGTAGTGATCATCCTCGTCGTGACGGATAACGGATTCTGGTGGCTGGATGCCGGCCTCCACGAGGTTGTCCGTGATATCCAGCAAACCCCGGATAAAGGTCTTGTAGGCCTCTATACCCTCCGCCTGGAACGCTTCGCGGTCGGACATGTCGGGCAGGCGTTTGGCCACAAAGCCGCCCTTGGCACCGACCGGCACAATCACGGCATTCTTGACCTGTTGCGCTTTGACCAGCCCCAGGATTTCAGTGCGATAGTCCTCGAACCGGTCAGACCAGCGCAGGCCACCCCGCGCAACCTTGCCGCCACGCAGGTGCACACCCTCCACCCTCGGTGAATAGACAAATATCTCGAACATGGGCAAAGGCAACGGCACATCCGGAATCTCTGACGGATCGAACTTCACACTGATATATGGCTTGGTTCTGCCCTCCTTGTCGGGCTGGTAATAGTTGGTACGCAGGGTGGCCTGCATCAACTCCAGGAACAACCTCAACACCCGGTCCTCACTGAGGTTATCCACCTCATCAAGGCCGGCATTGAACTCGATTTCAAGCTTCTGCTGCGCCGCTGCGCTCTTGCCCTCACTCTGATAGCGCGCGGGATTGAACCGTACCTCGAAAAACTCAAGCAAAAGGCGCGTGAGTTCCACATGGTTCACGAGGGTATTGGAGATAAAGGTCTGACTGTTGGAGAACCGGATCTGCCGCATATAGCGCGCGTAGGTGCGCAGCAGTGCGATTTCCCGCCAGCTCATGTAGGAAGACAGCAGCAACCGGTTGAAGGCATCATTTTCTGCATCGCCATACCAGACCCGTCGGAACAGATCTTCGAAGATCGGACGGATGCGGTGGATATCTACCATCTTTCCGGTATGGGACTTAAGCGTGAAATCGTGAATCCAGACAATATTGCCGCGCCGGTCGCTGACCTCAAACGGATGCTCGCCAATAACCCGGAACCCGAGATTGTCAAAAATCGGCATCACATCTGACAGCGGCAGAGGCTCATCCGGATAGAAAAGTTTGAAGTGCAGCGTGCTCTCGTCTTCTTCCAGCGCCCGGTAGAAGCTCATGGTGAGATGTTTCTCATTGGCCGCCCCGGAAATATGTTCAAGATCGATGGCCGCCCGTCGTGGCGAGAACATATCCTTGTAACTGGCAGGGAAACCGGCGGAGTAGAGCCGGAACATTTCGTTGCCCTGCTCTTCGCCGTAGGCTTCGTTCAGGGCTTCCAGCAGTCCGTCACGCCAGGACTGGGCAAGCTCGATTACCTTCTCGCGGATTTCCGAGATCGGCAACTGACGGTTTTCCACCTGGGGCACACGAATCGTGAACTGCACCCGTGCAAGCACGGACTCCGAAAAATGGGTGACAAACTCGATATCCTCGGCCTCGAGCCTGTCATGCAGCACCTGCTCCACTTTCAGGCGCAGTTCCGTGTTGTAGATATCACGCGGAAAAAACGATAGACAGGTCACGAACTGACCGTACACGTCTTCCCGCATGAACAACTCTATGCGTCGACGTTCCTGTATGTACAGAATGCTCTTGGCGACTGACAGCAACTCCGCAGGCTCAATCTGGAACAACTCGTCCCGGGGATAGACGGTAAGAATCTGATCCAGTTCCTTGCCGGCGTAATCATCCTTCAAAAAGCCCGAACGCCTCATGACAGCCTGGACCTTGCGTCTCAGCAGGGGGATCTCGTCCGGGCGCTCGTTATAGACACGAGCCGTGTAAAGGCCCAGGAAGCGGCGTTCGCCGACCACCTCGCCTTTGCTGTTGAACTTCTTGACAGCGATGTAGTCCGGATAGGCTGGCCGATGCACCCGCGATCGCTGGGCAGACTTGGCGAAGATGAAAATATCGTCGGTACGGGTCATTTCATGCCGCGTGCGCTGCGGCAATTCATTCAGTCTGACCTTATCCGCGCGCTCATTGTTGACCCGGAGAATACCCAGCTCGGAGTTCTCAACGCGGCGAACCACCAACCCGCTCTTGTCCTTTGCAAAATCGTATTCGTCGTAGCCCAGAAACGTAAAATGGTCTCTGACCAGCCAGTCCAGAAACGCCTTCGCCTCTTCCTTCTGCTCCTCATCAATACCGGCCGTGGTGCTATCCAGTTCGCGGCTGATTTCGTTGACTTTTTCAGTCACAATCGGAAAATCACTGACCGCAATCCGGACTTCATGCAGGATGGTCTGCAGCACTTCCTCCAGGGACCTCAGGTCCTCCGGACTGCTGTGGCGATCGATCTCCAGAACGATAAAGGCTTCGTATCCGGCATTGGTGGATTTTTTCTTCGGTGGGTGCAGCTTTTTCAACTTGCCCCCGTCGTCCCGTTCCACCTGCAGAATCGAATGCTGAATGGAGTGAGTGCCGATTTCCCGCTGATTGATGGCAATCCTCAGCGAGTCAATCAGAAAAGGCATGTTGGGATGGAGTATAAAGATGACCGTGTGGGTGGACTGCCACCCATCACTCTCCAGATCAGGATTGAAAACCGCCACCGGAGATTCTTCCCCGGTACGTTTCTGGAGAAACTGCCAGGCCGCAAGAATGGCGCCGTATGTATCGGAAAACCGGCGACTCACGAGCTCTTCAAGAGGAATATGGGCATAATGCTGCTTTGCGAATTCACTGATTTTTTTCGCTTCTGTTTTCGCAATTTTTTCCGCGAAAGCTTCGTCCAGCTGCTGAAAAAACTGATCCTTGCTGGCGATTGTCAGCGCATTCATAGTCGACCTCTATGAGTGTGAAATAAACGTAATAGGCGTACTGTCACATAAGCATAGTCAAAGCCTTGATTTTTGCGCCGCAGATGCGAAAACTGCGGCAACTACTTACGCGAACCGTCCGTGCACCAGGAGTAGATATTTCCCATGGCATTACAGCATACGTTTGGTGAGCTCAGGTCTCAGTTAGCAAAAAGAATAATCGGCCAGGAAAAGCTGGTAGACCGGTTGCTTATTGCTCTGCTCGCCGACGGCCACCTGTTGGTGGAAGGCGCTCCCGGCCTCGCCAAAACGACCGCCATCAAGGCCCTGGCAGATCACCTTGAGGGTGACTTCCATCGCATTCAGTTTACCCCCGACCTGCTTCCCTCGGATGTGACCGGTAGCGAGATCTACCGCGCAGAAACAGGCCAGTTCGAATTTCAGCACGGGCCGATCTTCCATAACCTGGTGCTGGCCGACGAAATCAACAGGGCACCGGCCAAGGTACAGTCGGCACTGCTGGAGGCCATGGGCGAACGCCAGGTCAGCGTCGGTATGCGCACCTTTCCCCTGGACCGCCTGTTCATGGTGATGGCCACCCAGAACCCGATCGAGCAGGAAGGCACCTATCCGCTACCCGAAGCCCAGCTGGACCGGTTCCTGATGCACGTTGTTATCGACTATCCGTCCGCTGAGGCCGAAAAAGCCATTCTGCACCTGGCAAGAAACGATTACCGGCTTGGGCAGGTGGCCGCGGAAGTCCGCCTGACGGCAGACCAGGTTTTCGAGGCCAGAAATGAGGTTTCAGACATCTACATGTCAGAACCTGTGGAGCAGTACCTGCTGGCACTGGTGCTGGCAACCCGGGACCCGGCCACCCTGGACCCGGAGCTTGCGCGCTGGACTGCGTTTGGCGCCAGCCCGAGAGGCACGATTGCGCTGGATCGTTGCGCCCGCGCCATGGCCTGGCTGGAGGGGCGGGATTATGTCAGCCCCGATGATGTCCGCAACATCGCCTTTGATGTGCTCAGACACCGGATCCTGCTTACATTCGAGGCAGAGGCCGAAGGCCTGACTGCGGACGCCATTATCCAGCGACTCATCGACCGCGTTCCGGTAACCGCCTGACCACCGTGACCATGACTGGACCTGAAGAACCTGCCACCCATATATCTCTGCCCGGCCTGATCCGGCTTCAGGCGGATGCCCGCGCCCTCAAATTGCCGGCCGCGCGGCCTGTGAGATCCCGCCAGGCCGGCCTTCAGCGTTCTCCACGCCGGGGCCGGGGCATGGCATTTGCCGAAGTGAGACAGTATCAACCCGGGGATGATATACGCAGTATTGACTGGCGGGTGACGGCTCGGAGGCAATCGCCCCATACCAAGCTTTATGAAGAAGAACGTGAGCGGCCGGTGCTGTTGCTGTGTGATCTGGGCCCGTCGCTGTTCTTCGCCAGCACCGGTGCCTATAAGCAGGTCCGCTGTGCGCAGCTGGCCGGTCTCCTGGCGTGGCTGGCGCTCTGGTCCGGGGATCAGGTGGGGGGTATTGTGTTCAATGGTACGACCCTCAGCGTCCAGCGCCCTGCCCGACGCAAGAAGTCGGTACTCAGACTACTCGATACGGTGGCACAACAGCAGAGGGTGTCCCGCAATGATCAGCCCCTGCAGCAGGCCGGCGACACGAACCGGGATCTGGACACCGCTCTGCAGGAGGCTCGCAGGGTAGCCCATACGGGCAGCCGTATATTCGTCATCAGTGACTTTCTCAACATTACCCCAGAGACGTCACGGTTGCTCGGGGCACTGGCACGCCACAATACCGTTAGCGCACTGAGGGTCATTGACCCGTTGGAGCTGAAACTGCCCGACAGTGGCCGCTTCGCCATTGCCAGTAAGGACGGCCCGGTATGGTTTGACAGCAGCAACCCCCGGTTCCAGCAGGCGTATGCGGAAAAGGTCCGGCAGCATACCGAAGCACTGGGAGAATGCTTCCGCACGGCAGGAGTGCAACCCGCCAGCGTCATGACCAGCGACCAGCCGGCACTGATACTGCAAACACTGCTCGGCCCACGTGGCCACATTGGATAACAGGACCGCTTCAGACCGATGATGGAACAGGATCCGCTGAGCCAGCTCAGAGACATACACCTGCCACAACCGGGCGGCTTCTGGCCCCCGGCACCCGGCTGGTGGATACTGCTGGCCATTGCCCTGGCACTGGCTGTACTGGCGTTCGTAGTCCTCAGGCGGAAACGTCGCAGAAACCGCTGGCTGGGTACGGCAAAGAAGGAACTGCAGCGGCTGGAACAGACCGCAGCGGGGGACAACCACTGGTTCGCAGCCCTCAACCAGCTATTGAAACAGTCCGCCCGGGAACGCTATCCGGAGCGGATACCCGAATCCCTGTCCGGCGAACCCTGGGTCCGCTTTCTTCTCGAGACCAGCCCGAATGACCGGATTGCTTCCCGGCCAGTGGTCGAGGCCATGGTTAACAGCGCATGGCAACCAGTACCGGCCTGTCGACCAGAGGACGCCGTGGCCTTTGCCAGGCTATGGCTGGGAGGACAGAAATGCTGAGCCTCGCCTATCCCTGGTTGCTGCTACTGGCCCTGGTACCGCTGCTTCTGCGCCTGCGCAGGCGCAGCACCCAGTCTGTGGAAGCACCGGTTTTCCCTGTGGGGCACTGGCTGTCTGAGCTGCCCGGCGTCAGCCGCAGCGGCAACCGGGTGCCCCTGTGGCAACAATTGGTGATGTTGCTGATGTGGCTTCTGCTGGTGGTAGCGCTGGCCCGGCCACAGCATGTGGGAGAGCAGGTTCAGCTCCCCGTCAGCGGACGTGACCTCCTGCTGGCAGTGGACATATCCCCTTCCATGGACGAACAGGACATGGTGATCCAGGGCCGAAGCATCAATCGGCTGCAGGCGGTCAAACGGGTACTGGATGACTTTATCCAGCGCCGTGAAGGCGACCGGCTCGGGCTCCTGCTGTTTGGTACCGAGCCTTACATTCAGGCCCCGCTGACGTTTGATCGGGCTACCGTGCAAACCTTGCTCAACGAAGCGGGCATTGGCATGGCCGGCCGTGCCACAGCCATTGGCGATGCGCTGGGCCTGGCGGTCAAACGGCTGCGGGACCGGCCCCAGGAACAACGGGTTGTCATCCTGCTGACCGATGGCGCCAATACCGCGGGAGAAATCGCCCCGGACAAAGCCGCCGAGATTGCCAAAGCTGCCGGCGTGCGTATTTACACCATCGGCATCGGCGCCGAATCCATGGTTCAGCGCGGATTGCTTGGCTCCCGCCGCGTCAATCCATCCCGGGACCTGGACGAAGAGCTGCTGAAGCGGGTAGCCCAACAGACCGGCGGCGAGTATTTCCGGGCCCGCAGTCTGCCCGAGCTGGAGCTGATCTACGAAAGCATCAACCAACTGGAACCCATCGAACTGGAAGGCAAGCATTACCGTCCCGTGACCGAACTCTATGTCTGGCCAGCCGGCCTTGCCGCCCTTATATGGGTATTGATGCAAGGCGTCAGGCTAGCCGCTGCCAAACGCCAATCGGTACACGTGGCCCGGGAGGCAGGCAATGGCTGACTTTCACTTCCTCCGCCCACTCTGGTTACTGATGTTACTGGCAGCCTTCCTGCTGCCACTGATTTTACGGCGCTTTCATCAGAGTGACAGTGGCTGGAGCAAAATCATTCCGGCGAAGTTACTTCGCCCCATGATCAGCCAATCGGGAGCGGATGGCACTCCCCGTAAATCACCCGTGTGGCCTGCGGTGGCCGCCGTCGTCGTGTTGGCGATTGCGCTTGCCGGCCCGTCCTGGCGACAGGCGCCGACCCCGTTACAGCAGCAGGACGACAGCCTGGTGAT
>JAWWAM010000037.1:0-13011 GCA_033721715.1 Marinobacter sp. | reverse complement strand
TGCGGAATGCCGGCGGCGGACATGCGGGCCTGGTTGGCGAACCCACGGGCGCCCAGCACAAAGATATCCGTGGCGTAGTTCAGGTTGGCGCCGCCGCTCTCGGAGAGCGACACCACCGGCAGCTTGTTTTCCATGGCGATCTGCTGCAGCCGCAAGGTCTTGTCCAGGCCCGCAGGCGTTATGGTGCCGCCCTTGATGGCACTGTTACTGGCGACCACCAGGCAGCGAATACCGCTTACGTGGCCAATGCCGGCAATAATGCCGCCACCGGACATGCTGCCGTCCTTGTCATCGTGCATCATGTAACCAGCCAGCGAGCACAGCTCCAGAAACGGCGTGCCCCGATCCAGCAAACGGTTGATACGGTCTCGGGGCAGCAGCTTGCCACGCTTGGTGAATTTCTCCCGCGCAGCTTCTGCCAGATCCAGCACCTTTTGCTCCACATCCCGGAAGGCGGCAATGTGGGCTTCCATCACCTCCGCATTGGCGCGAAAGTCTTCGGACTGGGGATTTACCATGGACTCCAGTACCTGCATTGCGTGCTCCTCAGTCGTCACTCAGAACTTTAGGCGTGACCGCCCGATGGAAACCGTTAAAGGGCTCGTTGTTCTTCGCCTTCGGGAAAGGCCAGACCCGTCCACCCTGAGACGCCGCGCCGTCGATCCGCAGACAATCCCCACTGATGAATGCGGCACCCGGACTCAACAGAAAACAGATCGCCGCACTGACCTCGGATTCAGTGCCCATACGCTTGATAGGCACGTTATCCCCAAGGCTGCGAATCCACTGCTTCATATGCTCGGGATAGTTATCCATGCCACTGGACGCAATCCAGCCGGGCGCCACAGCATTCACCCGCACTCCGGAACAACCCCATTCCACAGCAGCTGTCTGGGTAAAATTCACCATTCCCGCTCGCGCCGCACCGGAATGGCCCATGCCGGGCATACCGCCCCACATGTCTGCGACTATGTTGACAATCGCTCCACCGGTCTTGGATAGCGCCTGAGTGTAGGCCTCCCGAGCGATCAGAAAGCCACCGGTAAGATTGGTGCGAACCACCGTCTCCCAGCCTTTCTGGTTGATGTTCGCCAAGGGAGAGGGAAACTGCCCGCCGGCATTATTCACCACACCATTCAGCCCGCCATGCTCTTCAATAATGGCCTTGACGGTCGCCTTCACCGAATCTTCCTCGCGGATGTCACACACGTGAGCCGAGGCAACACCTCCGTCCTCGGTGATCTCAGTCTTCACCGCCTCAACCTTCTCCACCTTGCGCCCAACGAGCGCAACCCGGGCCCCGAGCGCAGCCAGCTCATGAGCCGTACAACGCCCAATCCCGGAACCACCCCCGGTCACAATAAATACCTGGTCTTTAAACAGATCAGGATGAAAAACCGATCGATAACCCATGTCAGAAATCCTCGTAAAAGTTCAGGGCACTCCGCCGGGAAGGCTGTTCCGGGACCGTCAAAAACATGGATGTTTTTGTCGAGCGTACATGGACGTATTCACAGCGTGTCCCGGAACAGCCTTCCCGGCGGAGTGCATGTACCGATGTAAGATCAATCAAGCAGGCCAGCACGAACCGGCACCGGAAACTCAAGCAACTGCTGGGCAAACGCCTTACCCTGAGGGTCAATCCGCAAGCTGGCAACGCCACCACCGCCAAGACTGTGCTCCAGCAGGAAATTGAACGCATTGAACCCCGGCAACGCCCAACGGGTAACCCGACCATGCTCCGGGTCCAGTGTATGCCCCATCCATTCCGCCACCGCCAGCTCCGTCAACGCCGCCTCAATAAACGGCACAAACTCCGCCTTACGGGCAATCACCCCGATATTGGTGTGATCGCCTTTGTCACCACTGCGCGCCCATGCCAGCCGGATCAACGGCACCGTCGTATCCGTGGCAGGTGCCGCAGGGCCAGGCGCCTGTTCTTCAAGTTGCCCCGGCTCGAAACCGCCCTCGGTATCCACATCCACCGTTTGCTTGCTGCCGTCCAGATCCACGGCAACTGAAACTTCCGCTTTAGGGACCAGGCAGGAGTACAACCGGATCTTCGGCCACACTGTCGGGCGCCCGCCCACAATCCCGGTAATCCCCGGTGCCATACCCGTTGCCGCCTGGGCGATTTCCCGGGAAAACAGCACCAGCGCCTCTTTTTTCACGTGCGCCGTACTGATCTTTACCACTACCTCGCGGCAATCTCCCATGCGGCCATGGGGTCCGTAGGTGGCTTCGGTGCCCAGCAGTTCGATGCTGGTCTCCGTGTAATCGGGGAGTCCGCGTTCGCTGAACATTCGGGAGGTCTTGGCCAGAATGGCCTCGGCAACGGTCTGCGCTTTGGTTTTCGCGTTCATTCCGGCCAACAGGAAGGTGACCGTGCACTTGAAGCCATCCGGCCAGGTGCCGGACACCTTGTAGCTATTGGTGGGTGACAGGCCACGTGCACCGCTGACGCGCACCTGGTCCGCTGCCACCTCCTCAAGGGTGACGTTGGTGAAATCACAGGTCACATCCGGGAGAAGGTAGGCTCTTGGGTCGCCGATCTCGTAGACCAGTTGCTCCGCCACCGTCCCGCGTGAGACCTGGCCGCCGGTGTCGTCCGGCTTGGTCACAATGAATTCGCCATTCCGGGAGACTTCTGCGACAGGGAAGCCCATGTCATCGTAGCCGTCCGCCACGTCTTCCCAGTCGGTAAAATTCCCCCCGGTGGACTGCGCACCACATTCCAGCAGATGTCCGGCAAGGCTGCCCTGTGCCAGCTTGTGGTAGTCGTTCCAGCTCCAGCCAAACTCGTGCACCAGTGGTGCCAGCACCAGGGCGCTGTCGGCCACCCGTCCGGTAATGACGATATCCGCGCCCTGTTCCAGTGCCGCTACCAGCCCCGGGGCGCCCAAATAGGCATTCAGGCTCA
This sequence comes from Marinobacter sp., assembly GCA_033721715.1. Taxonomy (GTDB): domain Bacteria; phylum Pseudomonadota; class Gammaproteobacteria; order Pseudomonadales; family Oleiphilaceae; genus Marinobacter. Next base: position 10,091 of record JAWWAM010000037.1, on the reverse strand, counting down.
CCATCATTGGCGGCATCGGCTGGCCCGTGGCCATTTCGGTGATGCCGGCGCTTGCCAGTTGTTTCTTCTTGGGCAATAAATCGTCACCCAGCACCAGGGCTATTTTCATGTCGACGCCCGCTTTTTCGCACAGGGCCTGGAGCGCATCGCGACAGGCGACCGGGTTTACCCCACCAGCATTCGCCAGTACCCGGATGCCCTGTTGTTTTATCTCCCCAAGCAAAGGCCCCATAACGGTCTGGACAAAGTCCCGGGCGTAACCCTGGCTCGGGTCCTTCATCTTCTGCCCGGCCATGATGGACATGGTGATTTCCGCCAGGTAGTCCGCCACCAGGTAATCGATATTACCTTTGCGGACCAGTTGGGCCGCGGCGGTTTCAGTATCACCCCAGAAAGCGGCGGAACAGCCGATGCGGATGGTCTCTGGCCTGGAAAGATCTGAGTCGGGCATGTTTTTCCCTTGTAAATGGAAGCCGCAAAGCCGCTGTCAGAGGCGTATTTTGCGAAGGTTGTCAGCGATTGAATTGACGATACCAAGCAAGCGCTTGGTTTGTAAACAGGCAAAATCAGGATAGAATTGGCTTTACTCTGTTCCCCTGGCTGGAAAACACCGTGAATCAAGACTCTATACTGCGCTCACTGATTGCTGAAAACCTGGTTTCCGACCCCGCCAGTGCTCGCGGGCGGCTCCTTCACGAAGCTGCCAGGCTGTTTCGGGACAAGGGGTATGAGCGCACCACGGTCCGGGATCTGGCCGCGGCAGTGGGGATACAATCCGGCAGCCTGTTTCACCACTTTCGTACCAAGGAAGACATACTCAAGGCGGTGATGGTGGAAACCATTCGCCTCAACACCGCATTGATGCAGGCAGCAATGGAGGCGGCGACAACTCATCGTGACAAGCTTCAGGCACTCATCCGCGCCGAGCTGGAGTCCATCAACGGCCAGACCGGCGAGGCCATGGCGGTGCTGGTGTTTGAGTGGCGCAGCCTGTCAGAGGCCTCCCAGGCCTATGTGCTGGAACTCCGGGACATTTACGAACAGCTGTGGCTGGATGTGCTGGACGCACTGCGCAAGGATGGCGTCCTGGCCGCAGAGCCGTTTGTGGTGCGCCGCCTGCTCACAGGTGCGTTGAGCTGGACGGTGACCTGGTACCGGCCTGACGGTGGTCTGACATTGGACGATCTGACGGAGCAGGTCGTGGCCATGATGGGGCTGGCCCGCGCAGAAAATTGAGTCCGGCCAGGGAATTTTTGCGTGGTGGTACGAATGTATCAATTGTAATGAATTTCAGAAGTCATTGTTTTAAATCAATATAGCTCTTTTATTTTCCCGTCTCTGCGGGCCATTGGCCTGATCGGCATAACCAAATCGGCATTCCAGCCATTTTTGTCAGACAAGATTCGCAGCATTCTTGCCCCTGTCAAAATACGAGCGGGGATTCCCCAGGTCATCCCCGACCTATAAAAACAATGTAAGACAGGACGAACTATGAACTGCTCACTGGTGAAATCCTTCACGCACCTTCGCAACAGTGGCTTTGCCCTTCTGGTGTTGACGCTCCTTGCCGGCTGTTCCGCCAACCCCATCTACACGACCACCGGCGTGGTTCTTTCCAATTACTCGGAAGGAGAAGCCACGCCCTACGTGATGCAGATGTCAGATCCTCAAATGGCCTGTGCCCTGGGTGAGGGCGTGGATCCCCTGCTGTACTCTTTCTCCAGGGTAACGGATGCCCCGGAAAGCACCGGTTCCTTGCTGATGCTGTTGGCAGCAAACTGTTCCGAGTACAAAGCCTGGGAAGCGGAGCTTGATTACCTCCGTGCAGATTTCGCCGGCAACGTGCCCTCGGCAAAGGATGCCCGTGAAAAGGCCAAGCGGTTGAACGCTGAAACCGCCAAGCGTCGTTACATTGCCTACCAGAGAGCCATGGCGGCTTACGATTTTGACCCCGCCGCAGAGGAGTTCGAGTGCCCGTTCCTTTTTGACGAGCAGGAGGAGCTCACCTTCCTGCTGGGCCTGCTGACCGGGATGCAGGCCATCGTGAATGATGCCAACTCCGGAGCCATTGCTGGTGTGCCCCGCAACATTGCCCCGCAGGCGGAACGCGCCGCTACCTGTGTTGACAACGAGAAGTGGGGCGGACTGCCAAACGCTATCCGCGGACTGGTCTGGCTGTTGCTGCCGGATACCCGTCCCAGTCTGTCGCCAGATCCCTGGAAAGTACTTGAAGACAGCTCACGCCTGGGTGTCGCTACAGGCATCCGCGCTTCCATGGCTGTTGAGGCCGTTGCCGCAGAGACATTCGGCCGCCCGGAGGTGCTTGAAGAGGTCGTCAAAAGGTTTGCCGAGGCCGAGAACCGTATCGTGGTGTGGAATGAATTCCAACTGGTGGACGAAGTGGCCCGGGACGTAATCCAGTTCTCATCCGATAAACACTGGACGGCCAATTATGGCTATCGCACCCCACGCACTCATTTTGGCCGGATGAGCCCCGAGCGTGGAGGCGAGGCCCCGGAAACCATGGATCTGGACGACCTGCTGTAACGGGCGTCCCTCAGTCTGACAACAAGCCAACAAACACAAGAAACCCGGAGGTCACTTATGATCCGCAAATCCCTTACTGCCCTGTCACTGGTTGTCGCAGCCCCATTTGCGACGGCTGCGCCGGTCAAGATGTGCGTCTTTGACGTGATCGGCGCCAATGGCGATATGTACAACATGGTGAAAGACTATGCGCTGGAGATGAAGGCCCATGGTGTCGACTTTGAACTGCGGCCCTACACGGACGAAGGGGTGGCCGTGGGGGACTTCAACTCAGGCCAGTGCGATGCGGTAGCCGCAACAGATCTTCGTACCAGGCCGTTCAACCGGTTTACCGGCAGCATCAGCGCGGTCGGCGCGCTTCCTACCTATGACGACCTCAAGACAACCCTGGCGACCCTGGCGCAGCCCAAGGCCGCGTCGCTCATGAAAGAGGGCGATTACGAAGTTCTGGGAATTGTTCCGGCGGGTGCCGGCTATCTGTTTGTCAACGACCGGGGTATCAATACCGCCGGCAAGCTGGCAGGCAAACGCATGGCAACCCTTGATTACCAGAAGGACGCCATTCACATGGTGAACCACGTGAAGGCGACGGTTGTGCCCTCCGACATCACCAATTTTGCCGGCAAGTTCAATAACGGTTCCGTGGATACGGCTTATGCCCCTGCCTTTGCCTACGAGGCCTTGGAGCTCTACAAAGGCATAGGTGATGACGGCGGTATTGTCGACTACCCCCTTGCGCAGCTGACGATTCAGATCATTGCGCGGGACGAGGTCTTCGATGATGAAACGGCCCAGAAATCCCGTGAGGTTGCCTGGGGCATGTACGGCCAGGCCATGGACCTGATCGAGCGTCAGGAATCCGCCATTCCCGAAGAACAGTGGGTGCGTATCCCCGAAAAGGACATTGAAGGCTACCAGGAGATGTTCCGTGAGAACCGGCTGCAGTTGCGGGATGGTACAGACGGCGCCGAGGAAGTTTATCACCCAAAGATGATGGGCCTGCTGAGCAAAATCCGCTGCTCCAGTAATCCTGGGGCCTCCGAGTGCACAGCGTCTGATCGCGAATAAAGGGCTGAGACTCCATGAACTGGCGAGCATTATCAGCCGCAGGCCCGAAAACGCTGTACCCCGTGCACCGGCTGCACGGGGTTATTCTCCTGTTGCTCCTTATTTTCACGCTTCTACTGGGTATGGGGAACTCACTTCACTCGCGCATGCTGTGGGTGGGTGAGCAAACCTGGCCAAACTACTATCTGCTGGACCCGGATGCCACGGAGCCAACGTGCCCGCTGGTCATGGATATCGATGCGGAGGTTGAAAATCGGGTTGAGGCCTATGAGCCCGACCCGGATGACCTGTTCAGCTCGCCACCGGACTCGGACGCGATCCGCAAATCCCTGGAAAAGAACCTGGCACTTTGCCAGGAGAAACATTTCCTGTACCAGGAAAACCAGAAGCACGCCACTGACGCGCTGGCTGTGTTCAAGACGGTTGAACAGGGATTCGCGGATTTCCTGCTGGACAACATCGAACTGACGAAGTTCCTGTTCATTGCCATGTTCGCGATGGCGGCAGCCATTTCGGCACTGGATGCCGACCATATTGCCCTGAGGTTGCCCCGCAACCGCGCAGAATGGCGCCTGAGCCAGGGTATGCAGTTCGTGGTCAATGGGTTGATGGTGTATTCGCTGTTTTCCTATGTGGGCCGATTATCGTCATCCCCCGGCTCGGAAGATGCCATGATGCTGCAGTACGCCTGGGCAGCTGTTTTTGGGCTGTTCATGGCGATCAACCTTGTGCGCTTTCTCGCAGTGCCGGAGCGGGTGAGGCCCGGCACGCTGGCAGCCTCCTCGGGCCTGGTGCTGCCGCTGTATTGTGCCATGGGCCTGATCGCCATGGCTTACTTCTTCTTTATCGACGGGTACTCCTCCGGCCTGGCCATTTACTTCGGCATGATGACCAACCTGTCGTCCATGTTTATCAACATCGGCCTCTACGTGCTGGTGGGTATGGCCCTCAAGCAGACGAGGATTCCGGAACTGCTGCTGAACGTGATCAAGCCGTACCATCTGCCTGCACCCATGCTGGCCTCGGTGATGATTTTCGCCACGGCGTTCCCCACCGCTTTCACCGGCGCCTCGGGTATATTCATCCTGGCCGTTGGTGGCGTTGTCTATGACGAGATGCGCAAGAGCGGGGCAGGGCGTCAGCTGTCACTGGCAACAACGGCGATGTCTGGCAGTCTTGGTGTAGTTCTGAACCCCTGCCTGCTGATTGTGGTTGTGGCTGCCCTGAACAAGGAAGTGACCACGTCCGAAATGTATGGCTGGGGGTTCTGGGTGTTCATTATGTCAGCAACGCTGTTCTCGGTGGTGGTCTGCAAAACCCAGGGCAACTGGAAACCCCGCCCGGCACCCGGAGCCTTCAGGCGGTCCATCGCCGAGCTGCGGCCATTGATACCCTACGCAGCCGTTGCGGCGGTGGTTATCCTGGCCATCTGGCTGATCCTCGGGCTCGGGTTCAATGAATACAGTGCGCCGATGATCTTGCCGCTGGTGATGCTGGCATTGGTATACCTTGACTCCGGCAAGGACCATGAGGAACAGGGGCAATCGAGAGGCCGCGCGTTCTGGATGCGCAGTACGGCTGCAGCCAGCGACTCCGCCGTGCATATTGGTGCCTTGCTGGCGCTGATTGGTTTCTCCATTTGCCTCGGCGGTATTCTGGAGCGCTCCGACATTGTTCACGCGCTGTTCCCGGAAAACCTGACCAGCCCGTGGGTGGCCATGCTGGTGATCGTGGTGATGCTGACCATCATCGGGATGGTGATGGACCCGTTCGGTGCGGTTATTCTGGTGTCTGCCACCATTGCCCAGCCCGCAATCCAGTTGGGCATTGACCCGCTGCATTTCTGGATTGTGTGTCTGGTGGCTTTCGAACTGGGCTACCTGAGCCCTCCGGTGGCACTGAATCACCTGCTGACGCGGCAGGTTGTCGGCGAAACCGAGGTGCTGGCGGCCGAGCGTACGGGGTCCTTCTGGCACCGGTATGAGCGTTTGCTATTACCGCTGGTGGTGATGGGGCCAACGTTGCTGACGGCTGCCTTCGTGCCATTGCTGTTTTACGCGCTGTAACCATTTTTCACGATAAAAAAACCGCCTTCGGGGTAACCTGAAGGCGGTTTTTTTGCATCTGATGAAAAGTTTGCAACGTATTCGATGCTATCCACGTTATTTAGCTATCATGCTGAGGAACAAGGAAGTTGTTCTCGCGAATCCACGATGTCGCTCTGGTGAGTTTATATGTTCCGGATTGTTCCTGTCACAGCTGTCTCCATGTCTTTTGCGCTGCTGCTATCAGCTTGTGGCGGCGGGGGCTCTGGCGGGGGTTCCGACGGGAGCACCGAGGACCCGCCTGACCTGGCCGGGGTCATTGATATAGAAACCGGAACGCGGGTGGACTCCGACACTGCGGATGACATCCGCGTCGGTGAAGCGGCGGACAATAGCAGTCCCGGATCTGCCCAGACACTGCCTTCAGGGGCGATCGCGGGTGGTTATCTCAGTTCCCTCGACGGCACCTACAACACCGAAACCCTGGATCGGTTCGATTTCTTCGTAGACACGAAGGACTTTTACACCACTGAGCTTTCGCCTGGCGACCGCCTAGCAGTGCAGGCGTTCCTGTCGCCGGATCAGAGTCAGCCACTGCCAGATCGAAGCCTGCGTATCCTGAAGCAGGAGGGTGGACAATTGGTGGAAGTAGTTGACCCTGTAACCTCCAGCGATCTGATGCCGTTGACTATCACTTTCGGAAAAGACTTTGAGGCCGGGTCCTACCTGATCGAAGTCAGTACCAGCAATGGCATTCCTTTCCGATACGTCCTCACACTTGCGGACCAGGCCTCCGGCAGCGTTATGAATACCAGCTATTCCGAGCCCGCCTTCATGACGGACGCAGCCATAGTGAGTTTTGAATCAGAGCCCGGTGGCAGTGCAATGGCTTCGACCATGTCGATATCTGAACGACGTGATCTGGGCCGGGGCGCCTGGCTGATGCGAAGGAAGAGTGCCCGCAATCTGACCGCCATGTCTGCCAGCCAGTTGCAGGATGCCCGCAAGGAGACGCTTGGATGGATACAGGAGCTTCGTAAACAGCCCGGTGTTGCCGCAGCCGAGCCCAATTACCTTTACATCTCACAGCAGGTCTCGACGACCGATGACCCGCTTTATAAACGGCAGTGGAACCTGCCGCTGACACGAGCCCCCATGGCCTGGCAGGTTGCACCGAAGGTGGGCTCGGGTATTGGCATTGCAGTGATGGATACGGGTGTGTTTCGGTCACCGCCGACAACCAGCGGCGTCTGGCACCCCGACTTGAATGGAAATATTCAACTGATACCCGGAGAGATCATGGATTACGTTTCGGGTGACCTGGATATTGACCAAGAAGCAGGCCGAGATACCAACCCCGCTGATCCTGGCGACGGCAAAGCCACGAGCAGTAATTTCCATGGCACACACGTAGCCGGTATTGCTGCCGCAGTGGATAACACTGAAGGTATTATCGGCATGGCGCCGGAAGCCAGTATTTATCCGGTCCGCGTCCTCGGTCGTGATGGTGTGGGATCTTCCGCCGACCTCATCGCCGCCCTGAACTGGGCAGCAGGCCGAAGTGAGATCGACGTGATCAACCTCAGCCTTGGTGGTCTGGGCCCCAGTGATGCCCTCAGGAATGCGATTGATGCTGCCTGGGCGAACGGTGAGGGAAAGCTCGTGGTAGCTGCTGCAGGTAATCAGGGGACGGATGAACCAACCTATCCCGCGGCGTACCCCAATGTGATTGGTGTCGGGGCCGTAGACGGGGGTGCCAAACGCGCCTCCTACTCTAATCTGGGCGAGTCCGTAGATGTGGTCGCGCCTGGCGGTGACGCCAGCCGCGATGCCAACCAGGATGGTGTGGCGGACCTGATTATCAGTGCCTGGGGTCGGGATGAAAACGGTAACTTCGAGCCGGGTTATGCCGGGCTTCAGGGAACTTCGATGGCTGCGCCTCATGTGGCTGGTGTTTATGCATTGATGAGAGGTGAAGTGCCCGGCATTACCCCGGGGCAATTTCGCAGCCTGTTAAGAAACGGTGATCTGACGGAAGACGTCGGGGGGGCATTTGAATACGGGGCGGGCCTGATAAATGCCCTTGCGGCAATGGACGCGGCACTGGACGGAAACTTCCCGATTACCCTGGGGTCGTCTCCGTCTGCGTTACAGTTCAATTCTGCTGTTCTGAGTGCAGAGCTGGAATTCTCGGTCTATCCGGAGGGAGAACCGGTCACGATCACTGATGTTACATCTGGCGCGGGCTGGCTGGTGTTGGGGGGAAAACCGACCGCCCCTTCGGAGCCGCTCGTTGTATCAGTGGAGACAGCGGGACTTGAGGATAAGCGTTACACCACGGAACTGCAGATCGAATATAGCCCTGATAATGGTGACGCGGGTACGCTCACCGTTCCGGTTTCGCTGCAACTGGGCACCTCCTCAGACGAGCGGGATGCAGGTAGACACTATGTATTGCTAACCAGCGCCGATGACAACCGTCAGACCATTGAGCAGGTCGTCGTCAGCGCAGAAAACGGCCAGTACCGCTTTGCCTTTGACCAGGTGGAGCCGGGAGAGTATTTCCTGGTGGCTGGTACAGACATCGACAACAACGGTCTGATCTGTGAGAACGGTGAAGCCTGTGCTGAGTATCCGGTCAACGGGCTGCCGGAAAAAATTGTGATTGGCGACGAGCCTCTCAGCGGGGTAAGGTTAAGTACCAGTTTCCGTCGACCTACCATCTCTGCCCTGGGCCTGCCGAGGGTCGGTTTTGAAGGCTATCGCCTGAAGTCCGCTGATGAAAACGAGCGGGATGACGTGCCAACTCGCAGCCTGGAGAATCAACGTTGATCAAGCGTTTCAGAGATATGACAGCCCTGACGCTCGCTATTGTTCTGTTAGCAGGGTGTGCTGTTAACCGTTCGGCGACTGCCACTGGTGCACCGCTGGCAAGGCAGGTCACGGAGTCAGATCATTGTGGTCTGACCGCGCCGGGGCTGGTCTTCGTAGAGAGCGCCAGCGCTCTGGACAAGCTGGAGCGTTTGCCGTCCGGCAACCTGGCGATGAAAAAGCTTCGGGCTATTGATCTGGAAGATGAGCACCTGGTGCTTGTCGGGCTGGGGCAGAAACCCACCGGGGGCTATGGTTTGACCCTGGCAGCTGCTGAGATAGCTGATGATGTACTGGAGCTGAGCCTCGATGTCAGGAAACCTGCCCCAGATGCCATGGTCACCCAGGCGCTAACCACGCCCTGCGCCATCATTGCCATCACTCCCGACGACTGGAAGCAGCTCAGGATATCCGGCGAAGGCCTGGAGACCATTACACGCGAGCGATAAAGCCCCTCCGGGCTGCGCCGATCCTCAACAGCACAAATCAACCGTTGATCTTTCCCCGCGAATCCCTAAGCTATGCCCCAGCTTAATAACAAACCCGTGGAGTCGTTTTCTTCCCATGAGCCAGAAACTGTACAACGCCGATGCCATCGAAGTTCTGAGTGGTCTGGACCCGGTACGCAAACGCCCGGGCATGTACACCGACACCAGTCGCCCTAACCATCTGGCCCAGGAAGTCATTGATAACAGCGTTGACGAAGCCCTGGCTGGCCACGCCCGCCGGATTGACGTGATCCTCCATAGCGACGGTTCGCTCAGCGTGGAAGACGATGGCCGTGGAATGCCGGTGGACATGCACAAAGAGCACGGCGTGCCCGGCGTGGAATTGATCCTTACCCGCCTTCACGCCGGTGGCAAATTCTCGGAGGGAAACTATAACTTCTCTGGTGGTCTGCACGGGGTAGGGGTCTCAGTGGTCAACGCCCTGTCGACCCATCTTGAGGTACTGATCAAGCGCGACGGGCAATTGCACCGGATGACCTTCGCAGATGGCCACAAGGAAACCGACCTTGCAGTTGTCGACACCGTGGGCAAGCGTAACACCGGTACCCGGCTGAAGTTCACCCCTGATCCCAGCTACTTTGACAGCCCGAAATTCTCCGTCAGCCGCTTGCGCCATAACCTGCGGGCCAAGGCCGTACTTTGCCCTGGTTTGAATGTCACCTTTCTGCAGGAGCAGACCGGTGACAAGGACGAATGGTGTTATGAAGGCGGTCTGCGTGATTACCTGCGTACCGAGTTGGCAGACATCGAAGCGGTACCGCTGGAGCCATTCACCGGCAGCTTTTCCGGTAACAAGGAAGCTGTGGACTGGGCCATCCAGTGGCTCCCGGAAGGTGGCGAAGCGGTGATGGAAAGCTACGTTAACCTGATTCCCACCGCCCAGGGGGGCACCCATGTCAATGGACTGCGCACCGGCCTGCTGGAAGCCATGCGGGAATTCTGCGAATTCCGAAGCCTGCTGCCCCGTGGCGTGAAGCTGTCACCGGAAGATATCTGGGAACGCTGCGCCTATGTGCTGTCTTTCAAAATGCAGGAGCCCCAGTTTTCCGGC
>JAWWAM010000036.1:0-13398 GCA_033721715.1 Marinobacter sp. | reverse complement strand
TGCCGGTGCGTGTTCACGGTGCCTTTGTTGATGATGACGAAGTGCATCGGGTGGTGAGCGCCTGGAAGGCCCGGGGTGAGCCAATTTATGTAGACGATGTGCTTAACGGCGCCGAAGGCGAAAATCTGCCCGGCGTGCCCAGTCTTAGTGACGGGGGTGGTGACAGTGAAGGTGACGCCCTGTTTGATGAAGCAGTAGCGTTCGTGACTGAGGGCAGACGTGTTTCGATTTCATCCGTGCAGCGGAAATTCAAGATCGGCTATAACCGGGCAGCAAATCTGGTAGAGGCCATGGAAGCATCCGGTGTGGTCAGTGCCGCCGGGCACAATGGTGCTCGCGAAGTGCTGGCACCACCGCCACCAAGAGATTAGGAGTAACAGTAAATGATGGAATCACCGAAGGCTTTTTGGGCAGCATCCCTGTTGGCAGCGCTGCTGGCATTCACGCTGCCCGCCCACGCGGAAGAAAGTGGTGAAGCGGCCGCAACCGAGTTGGCGTCGATGCTGGAAAGTTACGAAACCTTTCAATCCAGCTTTATTCAGATCGTGGTCAATGAGAACGGAAACCGTGTGCAGGAAAGCCGGGGCTCCCTCAAGGCGAAGCGTCCGGGCCTGTTTTACTGGGAGACCAGCCAGCCTCACTCCCAGTTTGTTGTGAGCGACGGCGAAAAGGTAGAGGTTTACGACCCGGATCTCGAGCAGGTTACCGTCCACAGTCTGGATGAGAAAGTCTCAACCACGCCTGCATTGTTGCTCAGTGGGGAAGTGGACAATCTTGACGAAACCTACAAGGTGTCAATGCGCACTGTTGGAGAAAACAACAGGGAATTCACCCTGGAACCGCGAAGCGAAGATTCGCTCTTCGTATCCCTGCGGTTGACGTTTTCCAGGGGAGAGTTGCAGGAAATGCGGATGCAGGACTCGCTGTCCCAGTTGAGCGTATTGAGCTTTGATAACATCCGCCTCAACGAAGAAGTCAGTGACACCGCCTTCGTCCTTGAGTATCCCGATGATGTGGACGTGATCCGGGACGGAGCCTGATGCAGGAAAGCCTGTTCGGGGAACAGCAGGGGTTTAGGCCACTGGCTGCACGAATGCGCCCGGCAAATCTCGACGAGTATGTTGGCCAGGGCCATCTCGTCGGTGAGGGTAAGCCGCTTCGGCGGGCAGTAGAACAGGGCCAGCTCCATTCCATGATCCTCTGGGGGCCTCCAGGCGTCGGCAAGACCACGTTTGCCCGTCTGCTGGCCAACCTCAGCGATCTGAGTTTCGAGACCGTCTCCGCCGTTCTGAGTGGCGTAAAGGATATTCGCGCGATTGTAGAGCGCGCGAAGGAGCGTAAGCGCAGCGAAGGCCGGGACACCCTTTTGTTCGTGGACGAAGTGCACCGCTTCAACAAGAGCCAGCAGGACGCCTTTCTCCCCCACATAGAAGACGGCACTTTCATCTTCGTGGGAGCCACCACCGAAAACCCTTCTTTTGAACTGAACAGTGCACTGTTATCCCGCACCCGTGTTTATGTCCTCAAGAACCTTGCGGATGAGGATATTCTGGAACTACTCATGCGCGCGCTTTCCTCCCCGGAGGGGTTGGGTGGGCGTTTCGCGGTGGAAGGGCCAGTGCTGGATCTGATGGCTTCGGCCTCCGGTGGAGATGCCAGGCGAGCACTGAATATCCTTGAAGTGGCCACGGATCTTGCCGAGCCGGACGAGGGCGGCGCTGCGAAAATTACCCGCGATCATCTCGAGCAGGTTCTTCAGACCAGTCTCAGGCGTTTCGACAAGGGCGGTGATGTTTTCTACGACCAGATATCGGCGCTTCACAAGTCGGTCCGGGGATCGGACCCGGACGGATCTCTGTACTGGTTGTGCCGTATGCTGGACGGAGGCTGTGATCCTCTGTATGTCGCTCGCAGGCTTGCAAGAATTGCCAGTGAAGACATTGGTAACGCCGATCCCCGGGCGCTGCAGATTTCCATGGATGCCTGGGAAGCTCAGGAACGGCTGGGTTCACCGGAAGGAGAGCTGGCTCTTGCCCAGGCGGTGACCTATCTCGCGCTGGCACCAAAGAGCAATGCCGTGTACAAGGCATTCAATCAATGCATGGCCGACATCCGCAACGATCCGGACTATGACGTGCCTGTCCACCTTCGCAATGCGCCCACCAAACTGTTGAAGTCCATGGGGCATGGCGACGAATACCGTTACGCCCATGACGAGCCGGAAGCCTTTGCCGCTGGCGAGTCCTACCTGCCGGAAGCCATCCATCAACGCCGGTACTATCAGCCGGTAAACCGTGGTCTTGAAATCAAGCTCGCTGAAAAACGTGGCCGGCTGGATGAATGGAACAGCAGCAGCACCCGCAAACGTTACCCGCAAAACTGAAATTCCTCGCCTGGCCGTGCCTGCTGTAGCCACAGACATCCTCGCAGGTATAATGCCCAGTCAATCGTCAAAACAGACACCAGTCCACTTACCTTTGAACCGGAAAATTCAGGATAACCATGCTCGATCCCAAACGTGTCCGCACCCAGACTGAAGAGATCGCCCGTCGCCTGGCTATCAAGGGCTTTGCCTTTGACAAAGCCACCTTCGATCAGCTTGAGGAACGCCGACGCGCGCTCCAGGTGAAAACGGAAACCTTGCAGAGCGAGCAGAATCGCCGGTCGAAATCCATTGGCAAGGCGAAAGCCGCCGGTGAGGACATTCAGCCGTTACTGGACGAAGTGGAAAACCTGAAGAACCAGAAGTCGGAAGCTGAAGATGAATTGCGAACGCTTCAGGAAGAGCTCAACGCTTTTCTGGCCGCGATTCCTAACCTGCCGGATGAAACGGTACCTGCGGGAGAAAGCGAAGACGACAACGTAGAGGTCCGGCGCTGGGGCACTCCGAAGAGCTTTGACTTCGAACCCAGGGATCACGTTGCACTGGGCGAGGCGCTTGGCGGGCTGGACTTCGAAACCGCTACACGTCTGGCTCATTCCCGTTTTGCAGTTATGCGCGGCCCGGTCGCGCGGCTGCACCGGGCACTGGCTCAGTTCATGCTGAACCTGCATACAGAAGAGCATGGCTATACGGAGGCCTATGTGCCTTATCTGGTCAACGCGGAAACTCTGTATGGTACCGGCCAGCTTCCGAAGTTCGAGGAAGACCTTTTCCGTATGGATGGCGAGAAGCCGCTGTACCTGATTCCCACGGCGGAAGTGCCCGCGACCAATCTGGTCAGCGATACCATCCTGGACGCCAAAGAGTTGCCGTTGAAAATGGTGTGCCATACCCCCTGTTTCCGAAGCGAAGCTGGCTCTTACGGACGTGACACACGTGGCATGATCCGGCAGCACCAGTTCGACAAGGTGGAACTGATTCAGGTAGTACGGCCAGACGAATCAGAAGCAGCACTTGAGGCACTCACGGGCCACGCCGAAAAGGTTTTGCAACTACTGGAGTTGCCTTACCGGTTAGTGGACCTGTGCGGCGGTGATATGGGGTTTGCAGCGGCTCGCACCTACGATATTGAGGTTTGGCTGCCAGGTCAGAACAAATACCGTGAAATCTCCTCTTGTTCCAACACCCGGGATTTCCAGGCACGGCGCATGCATGCTCGTTGGCGTAATCCGGACACCAACAAGCCCGAGCCGGTCCATACGTTGAACGGTTCCGGCCTGGCCGTGGGTCGTGCATTGATTGCGGTTATGGAGAACTACCAGCAGGAAGACGGCAGCATTCTGGTTCCCGAAGTCCTGAAGCCGTATATGGGAGGCGTAGAAAGAATCCAATGAGTGACAGATCTGACGATGCACCATGGAAGGGCGTTGGTGCGAAGCCTGCACCAGTTCGATACCGGACGAATCCGGTCACCGAAAACCCCAACAGCTCCGAGGGGGAGGTCGCACTTGTCGGTGCCGGCCCCGGTGATCCGGAACTGCTGACATTGAAGGCATGGCGCCTGATCCAGTCTGCGGAAGTGGTATTGTACGATCGCCTGGTATCGCCGGAGATCCTGTCGCTTATACCGGAGTCCGCAGAGCGCGTCCATGTGGGCAAGCAGCGGTCGAACCATACCTTGCCCCAGGAGCAGATCAACAACCGCCTGGTGGAGCTTGCACGCAAGGGGCTCAAAGTCGTGCGATTGAAGGGAGGCGATCCTTTCATTTTTGGTCGTGGCGGTGAGGAGATCGAAACCCTGGCCGCCGCCGGTGTGCGGTTCCAGGTTGTGCCGGGCATTACCTCTGCCTCCGGATGTGCAGCCTACGCCGGCATTCCGCTTACCCACAGGGACCATGCCCAGTCGGTCCGGTTTGTGACGGGGCATCTCAAGAATGACACCTGCGACCTGCCATGGAAAGATTTTGTCCAGAATAATCAGACTCTGGTGTTCTACATGGGGTTAGTGGGTTTGCCGATCATCTGCAGAGAGTTGATTGGCAATGGTATGTCGCCGGATATGCCGGTGGCGCTGGTCTCTCGCGGTACCACGCCCCAGCAGCAGGTTGTAACCGGAGACCTCTCCAATATCGTTGAGCGGGTCGAGGAAAATGATGTGCCTGCTCCAACCCTGGTTATCATAGGCAGGGTGGTGACCCTCAGGAGCAGGCTGGACTGGGTAGGCGGCTGACTCTTCAGTGGCAGCTCCTGATCAGCCGCGGCGCTTCGGCAACACGTCTTTGAGCTTGTCCCGCATATCGCGCAGGGCTTTTTCAGTGGTTTCCCAGTCAATACAGGCATCAGTCACAGACACACCGTACTTGAGATCCGCCAGATTTTCAGGGATCGACTGGTTGCCCCAGTTAAGGTTACTTTCCACCATCAGTCCCTGAATGGACTGGTTGCCTTCCAGAATCTGATGGGTGATGTCCTGCAGCACCAGCGGCTGGATAGCCGGGTCCTTGCTGGAATTGGCGTGGCTGCAATCCACCATGATGGACTGGCGCAGTTTGGCTTTCTCCAGAGCCTGTTCACACAGGGCGACGCTGACAGAATCGTAGTTGGGCTTGCCCCCGCCGCCACGGAGCACCACGTGGCCGTAGTTATTGCCACGGGTGCGGATGATCGCCACCTTGCCCTGCTGGTCGATGCCCAGGAAGCTGTGGGGGTGTGAAACCGACTTCATGGCGTTGACTGCGACATCCAGGCTGCCATCGGTGCCATTCTTGAAACCAATGGCCATGGACAGTCCGCTGCTCATCTCGCGGTGGGTCTGGGATTCGGTAGTGCGGGCGCCGATGGCTGACCAGGAAATGGTGTCCTGAAGGTACTGCGGGGAAATCGGGTCAAGGGCTTCAGTGGCCGTTGGCAGGCCGAGCTCTGAAATATCCAGCAGCAAACGGCGGCCGATGTGCAGGCCCTGTTCGATATCAAAGGTATCGTTCAGATGGGGATCGTTAATCAGGCCCTTCCAGCCGACAGTGGTACGCGGCTTCTCGAAATACACCCGCATGACAATAAGGAGAGTATCACTGACTTCGTCTGCCAGCTTCTTGAGCTTTACGGCATAATCCCGGGCGGCTTCAACATCGTGAATAGAGCAGGGGCCCACAACCACAAACAGGCGGTGATCCTTGCCGTCCATGATGTCATAAATCGCCTGGCGGCCGTTTTCCACGGTTTCCGCGGCTTTGCCGGAAAGCGGCAATTCCTGCTTCAGCGCTTCAGGTGTGATCAATGGTTCCTGACTCGCCACATTCAGATTCTCTAGTTTGGTGCCCGACATTCTGTTGTTATCCCCGTCGCATAAAACATAACCGGCCGGTGTTTAGTTGCAGTAAACCCCGGCGAGTTGGTTATACTGCGTTATTTGATAGACCTTTTCAACGCTTCTGACGCGCGGAGAACGGATGCAGCAGAGCACGCAGAACAAGGGGAAAGTCCTGCCCCGGAAGCGGGTCGCAGAGAAGATGGCCGACGTGCTCTCCGGCATTCGCGTACCCGATCTTCCATACCCGGTCCGAAAGCTGTCTCCGGATGCGATCAGCGACTGGGGGCCATTACTGCTTTCCTGCTGGACAGAGCAAAGGGATGAGCCTGTCACTCGTGTGATTCGTTCCGTTTCCCTGACCTGGTCCGTGCGGCAGATCAACTCTGCCTACGTGGCCGACCGCATCATGGGTGTATTCCTGAAAACCAGTGGTCTGCATCCGGAACTCGCCCGTCGGATTGCACGCCTGAGATTCTTTTTTGCCTGGCGAATGAATCTTGTCGGTGCCGATGCCCTCCACGATACTCTTATTCAATGGCTGGATAGTCTGCAGGACTGCCGTGGCTGGAGTGCGTCAGGCGGGCGTTCTGCCAGAACACTGCTGGATCAGTTGGATGCTCTGATTATAGCGGTTTCCGGAAGTTTTGATTCGGGCGAAATCGACCCGGTACTGGCTTTCTGCAGGCAGTGGGAGGAAGACGCCGGGAAGCGGGAACAACAGAACGACAGGCTGCGCCAACGACTGCTGGAAACAGAGCAGGGGGCCGCAAGGCAAAGGCGGGCTGAGCACACAGCCCGCGCACTGGTGGGGCGGGCCCTGCAGAATCGTGAATTGCCACAGGCTATCGTGAGCTTTGTTTTCGACCACTGGTTCGGGCTTCTGAAACAGATAGTCTGGGAAGAGGGTACGGAGGGCGAAAACTGGCGCCACGCCGGCAAACTTCTGGAATGGCTGGTGTGGATTGGCGATCCTGACCTTTCGGACAAGGATCGGAACCGGCTCTATACGGTTGGCGAGCAGATAGGTGACCGCATAGCGGATGTGTGGAATCGGGTTCAGAAAAAGCAGCTGGCCGACAAGGCGCTTGAGGGTGTTCAGGCGGTGATGGTTGCCCGCCTGCGGGGCGATACGCCCGATCTTGTGCCCGCACTGCCGACCGATAACCGTTTTTCCTGGGATGCGGCCTGGCTTACATTCTCTCAACCGGCAGAGCAGGATGTCACTCCCTTCAAGGGCAAGTGGTTCGTTGAGGGTGAGGGCGCAAGTGAGCGGCGCAGGTTCTTTTTTGCGCTGCTGCCAGATACCTGTGAAGTGCTCTGGACCAATGGCGCTGGCGTCAAGCTTGGTCTGTTGCCCTGGAACAGGTTCGTGTCCGGTCTGGACGACGGCACCCTGAGGCCTTTGCCTCCGCTCAAACCGTTTGGCGAAGTGTTGGCGGAAACCATTTCCTCTTTGTCGGTAGTACTTGATCGCCAGAAGGTTCAGCGTGACAAGGCTGCGAAAGAAGCAAAAGCCCGGGCCGATGCATTGCGACAGGAAAAAGAGGAGGTAGAACGGCGCCAGCAGGAAGAAGAAGCCGCAAGGCGGGCGGAACTGGCCCGCAGCGAACAGGCGGCGGAAGCCAGGCGCCTGGCTGAAGAAGAGGCCGAGCAGGACCGTCTGGTGCGCGAGAAATTGGTGGCCGCCCGGGAACTTGTAGACGGCATCAAACTGGGTGGCTGGATTGTGGAAGAGAAATCCGGGGCCGGTCAGGATGCGGTTCGCCTGAAACTCGCCGTGCGGATCAATGCCTCAAAGAAACTGGTGTTCGTGGACCGGCTGGGCCTGAACCGCCGGGAATTCCTGTTTGACGAGCTGGTGGACGAGATCGTTGCAGGCCGCATTCGGGTACTGGGAGCTTCCGCAGAATTTGATGACACCCTCTCCAGGGTTGTGGGGCGAATCCGGGTCGGCAGGAATTGACCGGTCAATCGGCTTGGCCAGGTGATAGCCAGGGGAAAAATCATGAGCGATATTGATTACGACTTTGGTGACTATGATGATTCTCCGGAACACGGGGATAATCGTTCCGAGTACCGACTCACGGCGAGCGCAAAGGTAACTGTGGAACTTGAATCATCTTTTCCCGATGAATCCGCTGAGGGCCCGAGGCGCTCGCTCGTTTCGCGAACCAGTGATCTGTCCGCAAGAGGAATCCGGCTTGTAACCTCTGAGCCATTAACAACCGGGGCGATCTTGCCTGCCTGGGTGAGCCTGGAAGAAGTATCCGAACCTTTCCGGTTAATGGTAGAGGTGGTGTGGTGTCGCCCGGCTGAAGCTCATGGCTGGCTGGTGGGCCTGCAGATACTGGAGTCGGACGATACGGCGTATCTGGAGTGGGTTGAAGCAGTCGCCAGGGCAATGTCCGAAGGCTGACGCAGTTTCCCGGGGGAACAGGCCCCGCCGGGAAACTGCGGGCGTTG
Organism: Marinobacter sp.; assembly: GCA_033721715.1. Taxonomy (GTDB): domain Bacteria; phylum Pseudomonadota; class Gammaproteobacteria; order Pseudomonadales; family Oleiphilaceae; genus Marinobacter. The sequence continues at coordinate 5,242 of JAWWAM010000036.1, read as the reverse complement.
TCACTCTTCGAGTTCGCCCATGCCGGTGATGTTGAAACCGGCGTCAACGTACATGATTTCGCCGGTGATGCCACTGGCCATGTCAGAGCACATGAAAGCGGCGGCGTTGCCGACTTCATCGGTGGTCACATTGCGACGCAGGGGCGCTCTGCGGGCGTTCTCCGCAAGCATTTTGCGGAAACTCTTGATGCCTGACGCTGCCAGGGTCCTGATGGGCCCCGCGGAGATAGCGTTAACCCGAATACCATCACGGCCCAGGCTGCCGGCCATATAGCGAACGTTGGCTTCCAGTGACGCCTTGGCCAGGCCCATCACGTTGTAATTCTGGAGTACCTTTTCTGCGCCCAGATAACTCAGGGTCAGCAGCGAGCTGTTTTCGTGCAGCATCTTGCGGCCGGCCTTGGCCAGGGCTACAAAACTGTAGGAGCTGATTTCGTGGGCGATACGGAAGCCTTCACGGGTGGTGACGTCAACGTAGTTGCCATCGAGTTCATGACCCGGCGCAAAGCCCACGGAATGAACAATGACGTCGACGTTGTCCCAGTGCTTGCCAAGATCGGTGAACACGGCTTCGATTTCTTCATCGCTGGCGACGTCGCACGGAAAAATCAGCGAGCTGCCCCAGCCTTCGGCAAATGTCTCCACCCGGGATTTAAGCTTTTCATTCTGGTAGGTGAAAGCCAGTTCGGCGCCTTCTCTGGCGAAGGCCTCTGCAATGCCGTAGGCAATGGAGTGCTTGCTTGCAACGCCGACAATCAGTGCTTTCTTGCCACTGAGTAACCCCATATCGATTCTCCCTGTGTTTCAGTTTAAGGCATTATCCATGAACCGCAGCGATGCGGGTAACGCTCAATTGGTCGTAGTGCCAGGCCCGGGTTACCGGGTTGTGTTAGCGGGTATAGAAAAGCGCCGCTCCAAGCAGCTCACGGGTGTATTCGTGCTGCGGTGAGCTGAAAATTCCGGATGCTTCACCATATTCCACCACGCTGCCGTTCTTGAGAACCAGCAGTTTGTGGCTGAGCGCCCTCACCACCGACAGATCGTGGCTGATAAACACATAGCTTAGACCATATTTATCCTGCAAATCCCGCAAAAGGGTAATCACCTGCTTTTGAACCGTGCGGTCAAGCGCAGAGGTAGGTTCGTCCAGAATGATCAGCTCCGGCTGAAGCACCAGCGCCCGGGCAATGGCAATTCGCTGTCTCTGCCCGCCGGAAAATTCATGGGGATAACGATGTCGGGCCTCCGGATCCAGCCCAACATCCTCCAGGGACTGAACAACTTTCCGGTCCTGTTCTTCCGGAGTCGCCGGTGCATGAATCTCCAGCCCCTCCCGAATAATTTCGGCCACGGACATACGGGGGCTGAGGCTGCCGAACGGGTCCTGAAATACAATCTGGATACGACTGCGCCAGGGACGGAACGCTCTCTGGTCCAGGTGGGACAACTCCTCTCCAGCCAGCCGGATGCTGCCGGTGCTGCCGGTGAGTTTGAGCAAGGCGTGGCCAATAGTGGTTTTACCGCTGCCGCTTTCTCCCACGATACCAAGCGTCTCGCCCTGGTTGAGGGAAAAACTGACCTTGTCTACGGCCTGAAACCAGGCTTTAGGCTTGCCCAGCAGGCTTTTGCGGGTAATGAAGCGAACGTCCAGGCCATCCACGTCCAGAAGCGCCTTGTTGTTGACCATGGCTCCTGACGGTGAGGCCGGTGGCTCTGCATCAAGCAGGCGTCGGGTATAGGGATGCTGTGGATCTTCAAACAGGGTTCTGGTCGGCGCTTCTTCCACTAACAGGCCCCGCTCCATAACCACAACATGATCCGCATATCGGCGAACAATGGATAGATCATGGGTGATGAGCAGGATAGCCATGCCAAGCTTGTGCTGGAGGTCTTTGAGCAACTCCAGCACCTGTTTCTGAACAGTGACATCCAGGGCAGTGGTGGGCTCGTCGGCGATCAGGAGATCGGGCTCATTGGCCAGCGCCATGGCGATCATAACCCGTTGTTTCTGCCCCCCCGACAACTGATGCGGGTAGCTGTTCAGGCGCTCCTCGGGCGACGTTATGCCCACCAGTTCCAGCAACTCAATGCAGCGGGATCTTGCCTGGGGCCCGCGCATGCCCTTGTGCAGGGCGAGAGTCTCGCTGATCTGCTTTTCAACGGTGTGCAGGGGGTTAAGCGATGTCATGGGCTCCTGGAAGATCATGCTGATCTGGCGGCCGCGAATCTGTCGTAGCCGCTTCTGACTGGCTTTCAGCATGTCCTCGCCATGGAAAATAATCTCGCCGGAAGGGTAACTGGCATGGCGCTCATCCAGCAGACGCAGAACCGACAATGCCGATACCGATTTCCCGGAACCGCTTTCGCCAACGAGAGCCACAGTCTCACCCCGGCTGATCCGGAGCGACAGCCGCTGGACTGCCGGTATGGAGGCGTCAAACGTGACGGACAGGTCCTTGATTTCCAGAAGCTGCGACATATCAGTTCTTTCTCGGGTCGAAGGCATCACGCACCGCTTCGCCGACGAATACGAGCAAGGTCAGCATGATGGACAGGGAAATGAATGCTGAAATACCGAGCCACGGCGCGTGGAGATTGGACTTTCCCTGAGCAATCAGCTCGCCGAGGGACGGAGACCCCGATGGCAGGCCGAAACCCAGGAAATCCAGCGACGTCAGTCCGGTGATGGCGCCGGTCAGTATGAATGGCAGGAACGTCAGTGTCGCCACCATGGCATTGGGCAGAATATGGCGGAACATGATCTTGCGGTTGCCCAGTCCCAGGGCCCTGGCTGCTTTGACATACTCGAAGTTCCGGGCCCGAAGAAACTCCGCCCGCACCACGTCCACCAGTCCCATCCAGCTGAACAGCAGCATAATGCCCAGCAACCACCAGAAGTTCGGTTGCACAATACTGGAAAGGATGATCAGCAGATACAGCACGGGAAGGCCCGACCATACCTCAATGAAGCGCTGCCCGATCAGGTCAATCTTGCCACCGTAAAACCCCTGAATGGCACCGACAATAACGCCCACAATGCAGCTGAGTATGGTGAGAATGAGCCCGAACAGGACGGAAATCCGGAATCCATAAATCACCCGAGCGGCAACGTCTCGACCCTGATCGTCCGTACCGATCCAGTTTTCGGCACTGGGGGGTGCCGGTGAGGGGACTTCAAGGTTGTAATTGGTGGTGTTGTAACTGAAGCGTATTGGCGGCCAGATCATCCAGCCGTTGGCCTCAATTTCATCGGCAATGAACGAATCGCGGTAATCCGCTTCCGTTGGCAGAAAGCCGCCAAAGGTTTCCTCGGGCACGCTCTCTACCACCGGGAAATAGAGATCTCCCTTGTAATAGGTGACCAGCGGAACGTCGTTGGCAATCAGCTCGGCAATCAGGGAGAGCCCGAAGAGGGCGAGAAATATCCACAGGGACCAGAAACCGCGCCGATTTTTACGGAAGTTGGCAAGCCGGCGCTTCTGGATCGGGGTCAGCTTTACCACAGTCATGATCCCTCCCGGCTCTCGAAATCGATGCGCGGATCTACCAGAACATAGGTGATGTCGCTGACCAGTTTCAGCACCAGGCCCATAAGGGTGAAGATGAAGAGAGTTCCAAAGATCACGGGGTAGTCGCGGTTCAGTGCCGCTTCAAAACCGAGCAGGCCGAGACCGTCCAGTGAAAAGATTACTTCAATCAGTAGTGAGCCGGTAAAGAACAGGGACACCAGAACCCCCGGGAGGCTGGCGATCACAATCAGCATTGCGTTACGGAACACGTGTCCGTAGAGCACCTGTTTTTCTTCCAGGCCCTTGGCTCTCGCAGTTACAACATACTGCTTGCTGATCTCGTCCAGGAAGGAGTTCTTGGTCAGCAGGGTGAGGGTGGCGAAGCCGCCGATAACATTGGCGGTGACCGGCAATGCCAGGTGCCAGAAGTAGTCTCCGACCTTCTGGTACCAGTTAAGTTCATCGAAGTTGGAAGACGTCAGGCCACGCAGTGGAAACCAGTCCAGGTAACTGCCGCCGGCGAAGAGGACAATCAGCAGTATCGCGAACAGGAAGCCGGGAATGGCGTAGCCAACCACAATGGCCGAACTGCTCCACACATCGAAGCGGGAGCCATCGGTAACCGCTTTGCGAATACCGAGGGGAATGGAGATCAGGTAGATAATCAGGGTGGACCATAACCCAAGGCTGATTGATACCGGCATTTTGTCCAGTATCAATTCAATCACTGAACGGTCGCGGAAGAACGAATCGCCGAAATCAAAAGTGGCGTAGTCGCCGAGCATTTTCAGAAAGCGTTCGTGGGGTGGTTTGTCGAAGCCGTACATCACTTCGATTTCCCGAAGCAACTCGTCCGGGAGCCCGCGGGAGCCACGGCTGTCGCCGCTGGATGAAGTCACCTCTCCGCCGGCACCACCGCCGCCAGCCCTGGCGAGAGCGCCGCCACCATGCCCCTCGGTCTCAGCAATCAACTGTTCAACAGGCCCGCCCGGCGCGGCTTGAACGATCACGAAATTGAGCAGCATGATACCCAGCAGGGTAGGAATAATCAGCGCCAGACGCCTGAGAATGTAACTGCCCATTCAGCGGAACTCCGTCACGGTTTCTTCAGAGATCTGCATCATTGGTCAGTGCTTTCTACCCACCAGTTGTTTATATCCACGCCATTTTTGGGCACAGTTTCCGGGCGCTTCAGGAACGACCAGTAGGCGATGCGGTCCTTGGCCAGGTACCAGTTAGGGATCACGTAATGCCCATGGAGCAAGACCCGGTCCAGCGCGCGAACCCGGTGGACAAGTTCTTCCCGGCTCGGCGCCTGAATGACCATGTCGACGAGGTCATCCACAACCTGGCTTTCAACGCCCATATAATTGCGTGACCCTTTTGCATCGACAGTCGAGGAGTGCCAGTACTCTCGCTGTTCATTGCCCGGAGAGTCAGACTGCCCGATACCCTGGACCGTCATGTCGTAGTCGAACTCACGGATCCGCTGGATATACTGGTTGGTATCTACCAGGCGTACCGACACATCAATACCCAGCTTGGCCAGATTGTTCTTGAAGGGCAGTACCACGCGCTCAAAGGTTTTCTGGTGAATCAGTATCTCGAACGCGAGTGGCTCGCCGGTTTCCAGGTTCACCATGGCACCTTCTTTTACCGCGTATCCGGCCTCGCGAAGTATCGTAAGGGCAGTACGCAGGTTTTCACGCAGGCCGCCTTCACCGGCAGTGGAG